>DATLQY010001085.1:0-4122 GCA_035534975.1 Pirellulales bacterium | reverse complement strand
AGAAGAGATCGCCAAGGCACTGGATCGTATCTTCGACGTCCGACACGATCGCCGCATGCAGGAACTGGAAACTTTGGAACTTCGAGTCCAGAAACTGCGGGCTACACTCGAAACACGCGAAAAGTTGAAGTCCGATATCTTGAAAGACCGGATGGAATACTTGATCCGTGAAGCCGACGGGCTGGGCTGGGGAGATGGCATCCCGGCCCCTGGCCGCTCCGCTCCCACAGGGTTTGGAAATGGGAGCTCAAGAGGGTTTGGAAATGGGAGCTCAGGCTCAGGCTCATCCCTGAGGTCAACGAACAGTCGCGCTCCTCGGCAACGGGATCCCGATAGGGGGCGGTAGCCGATCCGAGAAATAGCAGCCGCCCCTAGCCGAGCCCTGTACCTGCCGAGCCCAGTCCGCCGTCATCTGCCAAGAACGCAAAGCGGCCCCAACACGTCCTCGAACGCGGCGGCTTGCCGCATGAAGCCCAAGTCAGTTGGGTGTGAGCTGTCGACGGTCCCCTCGCCGTCGTCGCCGAGTAAGAACTCGCCGGGCAAGTAGTGCAAATCCTCCACGCCCGCCACGAGGAGGCGTTCGTGGGCGGCGCGCAATGCGGCGTGGCTGGACTCGTTGCGCTCGCGCTTCGACGGGACGAGAAAGCCATCGGTGTAGTTGCGGTCCTCGACCAGCACGATCGGAGTTTCAGGATGCGCCTCGCGGAGCGTGCGCACGAACGGCTCGACCCGTTCGGCCACCTCCGCAGCGTTCATGTTCGGCAAGCAGTCGAGCACGTAAACGGCCGGATCGAGCTCGGCCATGAGCGCCGCCATCTCCGGCTCCATGCGTCCATTGCCGGAAAAACCGAGGTTGATCACCGGCCGGGCAAGCCGCCGCCCGACAATCGCCGTGTGGACCATGCCCGGCCGTGATGCGCAGCCCCCTTGCGTGATCGACGTGCCGTAGAACACGATCGGCTTAGCGCGTTCGGCCGGGTACGCTGCGGCCTTGGCCAGCTTACTCTCCTTCGGGATGCCCAACTCGACATTCGAGACGCCGTTGTAAAGCGGCAGGTAAAGGAGGTACTCTCGCTCACCGGAGGGGAGACCCGCCGCCAGTTCAAGCGAGTTGGTCGCCGCCGTGGGACGGCCGTTGGCCAGCCAGCGCCAGCGCCCCTGGCCGTCCTTGGCGTACAGGTCGAGTCCGCTCACGCCCGTGGCCGGCATGTGCGGCATGGCCAGGTTCTCCGAAATCAACGTCCAGCGCGCCTTGATCGACGCCGCGTCGGTCACGAATCGCGCGCACAAGCCCGCCGAGTGCCGGCTCAGTCCCCAAACCGGATCGCGGACGACGCCTTCGGCCCTGGCGGGCAAGCGGTCGTAAATGGCCTTCGTTTCGCTCCAACCCTTGCCTTCGAGGTCGAGCAGTTTCAGGTCGTACCAAAGCAACAAGCCGTCGGTCTCCGGCGTGGCCGACGCTGGATCAATCGGCTCGGCGGCGGCGAGGGGCGGCAGGCAGCCAAGAAACCCCAGCGAGACTAACCATGGGGCGAGGACGCGGGTCATTTGGTGGTAACCGGGGACCTGTTCCGAACTCCGAGTTCCGCGCTTTCCGCGTGAAACTTGGGCTGAAAACGGCGAGCTTCGGTCAGGATCGTCTCGAAACGCGCCTTGCCGACGACCAATTCGCGGAACCGATGGTCGTTTAGCGCCGTCGCCACCTGTGCCAAGAGCGTCAAGTGACTGCGCACGCTGCGCGAAACCAGCACGAACAGCGTATGAACGGCGACGCCGTCGCGAGCGCCAAAATCGATGGGCTGTTGCGGGAAACAAAGCGTAATGCTCGGCACCCGCACGGGAAGCACGACCGGGTGCCGCGGGTGCGGCAGCGCGATACCGCCTCCGATGCCGGTCGAACCAGCCCCCTCGCGTTGTACCAGCAGTTGCCAAAGCAACTCCCTGTCGACGGCGTCGGGTAGCGACATCCGCTCGACGACCGCGCGTAGCACCGACTCCTTCTCGGTGCCCGCCACGTCGCGCAATTCACCGCCGTTTTTCAGCGCCGACGTCAAGGTCACCGTCTCGTCAAGCTCGGCGGCGCCGTCGTTGACGATTTCGTGTGGAATGTCCATCCGCCGGCTCATCGCCCACTCGAACACCTCGGCGCGATTGAAGCGGTACTGGCCGGCGACCAATTCGGCGGGCAGTTTCTCCTGCCTTACCCAACGGTCGACGGTCCGTTCCGGGACCCGCAAGATCCGGGCAATATCACGCACGTAGAGTTCCATGAATTCACCGGAGACCAAGTGGCGAACGCGAAATTCGTCGCAATCGCTAGCGGCGACCCAACTTCGTTACTCTACCACGAGGATACGGAACTGGCAAAGGCATTCTCGCCTACCGTCCCGCCGGGATCGACAACAGACGCTTCGACTCGTTCAGCAGAAAACGAGGGTCGGAAAAGGGTTCGAAGCCGATATCCTGCCAGCGCACGAGTCCATCGGCGTCGATCAGGAACGTGCCGTGGAGCGCTCGGTTTTCGAAGTCGTCGAAGCAGCGATAGGTCTTGAAAACGGCCAGGTCGGAGTCGGAAACGAGAGGCATCGGCAGCGGGCCCGCGGACGATTGCTCGCGAGAAACCAACGCCTCCTTCAACGTGCCCAAGGGTTCGGTGCTCACGCCAACCACGGAAATGCCCGCGCTGGCGTACTCCTGGTACATCGGCGCGAAGGCATTGAGTTGCTCGACGCAGTGAAGGCAACCGAAGCCCAGGTAGAAAATGACCACCACCGGTTTGCCGCGATATTGGGCCAGCGTGATTTGCTCGCCCCGCGCGTCGGCAAGGCCCCAGTCAGGCGCCGGTGAGGGGCGCCATCGGAAAGGGCCGAGCGTGTCGAGCGAGGGCCGTTCGCCCGCGTCGGCCGGAACGACAAGCGGCTGCCGCCAGTCGCTTGGCAGGCCGAGCTTGGGGGCGATTTCAGTGAGCCGCACGAAAATAGGGGCGGCCATGTCGATTGAGCCGGAAATGGCTTGCAACTGGCGGAACGCCTCGCTCGCTTCCGCCGTTTTTCCAAGGCGGTGAAGGATCTCGACCTGGTTGGCCAGCGGATACACGCGGTGGCGGCCCTGCTCCACGGCCTCGCGCGCGTGCTGCTCGGCCTTGGCGAGGTCGCCGGCCTGCAAGTAGACCCGCGACATGGATTCCTTCGACATGCCAGCCTTCTCGAAGTGCCCCACGGCCACACCGAAGTCAATTCCGGCCAAGGCCCAACGCCCTTGCAGCTCGTTGAGCGCCGCCTCGATAGGTTGGGTGCGGCCATTGAAACCGGCTTCCGCGTCGGTCTTGGCCTTGGCCACCTGGTCGTCGGGCTTTTTCTCCTCGCGAGCCTTCGCTTCGGCCGCGTTGGCCGCCGTTTGCCGCTCGGCTTTGACCTTGTTCAGCAGTTCCGTGAGGGCCATCATCTGGGCCTTCCCGTCTTCGAGCTTTCCCACGCTCAGGTAGCCCGCGCCCAAGGCCCGCAACCGCTTGACCTGCTCTTCTTCCAAGTCGGTCGGTTCAAGATACGGCGTCTGACAAAGCGCGATCAGTTCATCCCACAACTCGTATTGCTGGAGCACGTGGAACAAACGATTGCGGCCCATCCGGCCACTGCCGTAGCCGTTGGGGGCGTTGAAACGCGGGTGACGTGGAAGCTCCGTCAGGTTCTTGGCTAATTCGACCGCGTCGCGCACCCGGCCGACGAACGACAGATTCTCGACCAGCCAATCGTTATTGTGGGCATAGTTGTGAATCTGGTCGGGTAGGACGCGGTCGCGGATCATGTGGGCATGGTCGACGCGGGCCGATGCCTCTTGTTGCCAGGCGGCGTCGGCGTACCGCTGTAGTTTGGTGAAGGTATGGCCGGGCATGTGCCACATGTGGGCTATTCCAGGCGCCGACTGTCCGCAAAGCGAGGCCGATTTCAGCGCTCGCTCCGGCTTCTCGCCGTCCCAGAGGTGAATTCGGTAGTGATGGGCCGGATGCATGGGGTTGGCGGCGTGGACCTCGCGCAACAGCGAGTCGACGGCCTCGCTGCTGGAGATGGGAATGCCGTTGTTCGAATTCTCCCAGAGCAACAGGCCGAGAAACGCCTTGGCCTC
>DATLQY010001084.1:0-15523 GCA_035534975.1 Pirellulales bacterium | reverse complement strand
GCATCGGCGGCGACGACCTTCAGTTCGTTGTTGGTGTGCGTCGTGACTTCGCAATGGGTCTTGGCCGTGGAGCCGTCGTCGTAGGTGATGGTCAACTCGTGCTGGAAACCGAAATTGTCTATGCCGTTGGGTTCGTAGTAGATTTCGGCCGACGTGCCGCCGGCCGCGCGGTCGATCGCCAGCCGCCAGTTGGGCGTGCGCGTCGTGTCAAGCCGCCAAACGCCTCGTCCTTGCGACTTTTGCGTGACGACCACGACCTGCTTGACTGCCTTTCCGGCGGCCAGGCCGTGCAGCCGTACGTGAAGATCCTGAATACCGTTGCCGCCCGCCGCGCCACCCACTTGCACCATGTCGTGGTTGTCTTGCCCGACCCACTCGGCCGAGAGTGTCGGTTCGTTACCAAAATCGACCGTCGCCACGTCGTCCACCGCCAACTCGCGCACCGGTTCGGTGCCGACGACCAGCTTGCCGTCGACCAGCGACTTGATCGGCGCGGCGATCCGCTCATCGTGGATCGTCATCACGACCGGCCCGGTTGTCACCGCGGCCGGCCCAGTGGACAACACGGCGTCCAATTCGATGACCCGGGGGCCGGCTTGACTGCCGGGGATGAACTCGGCCCTGAACGCCGTCGCGCTGACCGCGTTGAACTTGTACTTGTTGCACGTCGTGTCGTTCATCGGCGACGCCTGATCGACCAGGACCGTTTCGAACATTCCGTCGCCGTCCTTATCCGCCAGGAAACGGAATTTTTGGACGGATCGCGGACCATTGGGAGTGGAGTCGTCGGCGCGCAGGTAAAGGTCGACGCCTTCGACCAGGACGGGCGCCGCGGTTTTGAATTCGACGAAGTTGACGCCGACATCCTTGAAAATTGTGACTCCGGCGTTCCTCTCCCCCGTCGTTGCGCCGCCGATGACCCCTTCCGGCCCAAAACCATCGACTGTCGCGGATGCGGCGGTTATCTTGGCGCCCTGCTTGACGTCAAACGCGTCCGTATTGACCTGCGCCAAGATCGGAACGGGGAGCAGAAGCATGCCCGCGAAAGGGATCATCGACTTCACAAAGCTGTGCATCGCAGGCTCCGAATTCTGTTCTCTTGCCTCGAAACGATCCAAAACTGCGCGGAAGGCGCGACGCCCACGCCACAACGGCCAAATATCATTGGGCCGAAGCATCGCCTTCCAAGTTACAGGATGCGACGACGAATTGCAAATTCCGCCGTTGTACCGGCCGATACCCGCACCGCGCCGCGACCTGAACCGTGACCGCGGCGAAAATCGACAGGAGCAGGATGAACGTTGGGATCGAGAGCAAATCCTCCCAGTAATCCCAGCGGGTCACGGTGGAGGGATACAGGATGATTCCCCAAAAGTAGCTCTCGCTCAGGTAACTCTGCACGATCACTCCGACCGAGCACGAAACGATCGCGGCGACGGGCGCGCGGACCCACCTCCACCGACGACGCAACGTGGCCCAGACCATCGTGAAAACGGCGATCTGCGAGCCTTCAGACACCACCAGCAGCGGGCTGACGACGACCGCCTGTTTGAGAAACTGCTGGGCCATCGCGATCAGCACGGCGACCATGCCGGTGAAGACGAGCAACTGGCCGACGCTGAATTGCAAACCGCTGTCGTCGTCGCCCATCGCCAGTGGGTCGAATGACCGGACCGTCGTCCGCCGGATGGCCAGTGCCAAGCCCAACGTCAAAGCGCTGGGTCCGAGCACGTACGCCGCCAGGTTCAGTTGCGATTCGTCGGGATGCTGGACGACGAGCACGCACCAACACTCCGCCGAGCCCAGGGCCACGGCGGCCCACCGCCAGGTCGACGGCGCACCGATCAGACCCAACATGGTGACCAGCAGGCCGAGCTCGCCGAACGCCACGACCCGGACCGCGTTCCTCGCGACCCACCACGCGTGAAAATCGCCCTGTACCCAGTGGGAGATCGCCAAGGTCGCCAGGGGAAACAGCGCGTGGACCAGCACCAACGAACCTAGGACGGCGCGTCGCGTATTGGCTTTCATTGCTCGGTAACTTTTTCAATTGCTCGTCAAAGAATCGCAGAATGGTGTCGATGCCACGCTTGCTGAAAAACCAACACTGCCGCCCCGGTCAACCACAGCGGCGGGTTAGCCCCGGTCGCGCATCGTAAACGACTTGCGCGGGCTAGCTTTGGATTTCGCAACTAACGCTTGAAACTTTGGATTGGCTGACAGCAGCTCGTCCATCAACGTGTCATCTTCCCGCGGATCCAGCGACTGAATTGCCAACAGGCGTAGATCGGGCATTTCCACGACCACAGTCTCACCTGATTCAGCACACTCATTCAGCGTCTTTTCCAGGTCCGTTTCCAGTCGGCTCAGCAGTATGGTCTTGATGGCCATGAAATTCCTCTCCTTCAACGATCAACGTGTTGCCCAGTTTTCGCCCCACGATCAGGACGATTACCTCGTCTCCTTCCACATTATATAGGGCACGCAGATCACCCGCACGCAGTTCATACTCCGCCAGGGGATTCGGCCGCAACCGTTTAATGGCTTTCGTCGGCGTTGTGGGTTGGTGCTCCAGGCGGGCTAAGATCGCCGCTTCCAGAATTCGTTGGTCACGAACTGGCAATCCCTCGAACTGCCTTTCGGCGTCCTCCGTGATTATGATCTTGAAAGGCATGGCACCGCCTGATGGTTGCCGCTACCCCCCGATTGCGGGTAGGACCCAAATTGTACCACGGCGAAGGCGGCCACACGAGCTACTCGTTGAACAACAAGCAGACGACGCCGATGGCGGTCGCGGCCAAGGCGGGATTGCGGATCTGATCGCCCTCGACGCATTCACGCCAAATGCGCAGCGCGTGCCGCAGGTACTGCTCGCGCGATTCCTCGACCAGCTCCGGGCCGACCTCGGCCAGCACTTCGGGCCAGAGCCGCCGCAACTGCTCGATGGCGCCCGGCTTGCCGGCGATCGCCTCGAACACGGTGTCGTCCAGACGTTCGAGCTTTTCAATCGCCGTCGGGCACGCGGCACCAAGGACCTGCGACGGCTCGGGTGACCCTACGTCCCGCGACGGCTCCGCACACGGCAATGGTGAAGTTCGTTGAAAGCGCCGGTGCGGTGCGTCGGCACGGCGCAGGTCGTCGAGTGGGTCCGTGGCCGCGGCGGCCACGGGTTCGCCGACCGGCACGTCGCCGGGGCTCGGTTCGAGCCACAGCACATCATCGTCCGTCAGTGAGGCGGCCGAGCTACGATGTTCTTCGACTATCTGATTGTGCTCGTCGCTCGCACTCGCCAGGCCCGTGGCGGGACCGTTGGCGATGGCGTTTTCCAGTTCGGCCAGCGATTCGAGCAGCTCGTCACCCAATCGCGGCAGGTCCGCCAAACTGAGATTGGGGCGGGGCTTGCCAAGCTGCTGACTAAGGAATGAAGTCTTGCCCGTGGCGATCGTGCAGGCGACGAACCCACTCCAACCGACAGTCGCCGTGAACCGCTTGGGCGGCTTGCCGCTCAACTCCAAAACCGTCAGGTCGTATTGACGCTCCATGCGGCGTTGTTCGGCCGGGTCGCCGGCGAGGCAGAACAGCCGAAACGGCCGACGCGGCGAGTGCTTCAGCCCCGTCGAGAACGAAAACGCCGTGCGGCACTCGATCGGCAGGCAATTGATCAGGCCGGCCACCAGCCGCGGCCGGAGCCGGCCGGCGACCAGCGCCAGGGAGGTGCTCGACAAGGCCGCCTCGACGACCGCTCCCAACCAGGTGACGCCCGGCTCGGTCAGCAACTGGCCCAGCAAAGCCTGGTCGACGGCGGCGGCCTTGCCCCCCAAGCGGAACGGTTCGAGCGATTCGGGAACTTTGTCGTGGACCCGCAACGATCCCTGGGCGAAAGCCGCCGTCAGCAACGAGAACGGATTGTTACCGAATCGCAACAGCACCTCGGCCGGAACGATCAGGCACTGGGTGTAGATCTTTTCGCCTCGGCCGCTGTATTCCTCTCCGGCGGGCGTGGTTTTCGAGACGCAGTAGGCGCCGCTGGGCAGCGGGTGGAAATTGACGCTCACGGCGTCGGCCCCGGTTTCCAACAGCGAGTCGTGCGACGGTCCCCAGTGGGCCAACGCGCGCAAGTCGCCGGCGTCGATGTTCGTGCTGCGCGCCGCGAGCTGGTAGCCGTCGCGGCGATCGTTCTGGACCGAAGTGAAGATCGCCTGTTCGATGAGCAACGAAAGATCCTCTCGCCTTGTCAGCCCTTGACTTGTTTCAACAACCACTCGAACGGCTCGATGATGCCGCGCGGTTCGACCCTTAGCGGGACGCGAACTCGGCCGCCGCGGCGAGTTTGGTACGCGCAGCCGCCGGCGACGCCGGCCGCGAAAAAGCTTACGTTGGTAAACTGCTCATGGCACTGCTGCCACAGCCCCGGCGCGCGTGACTGCACGAAACCGGTCGGATCGACGAAGCATTCCTCGCACTCGTCGGCCTTGGTAAGGACCATGGCGATCGGCCGGTCGAGCCAGCCCCGCTTCGTGTCGGTGCTCAGCTCGGCCAGGTAACTCAGGAGCTTCATCGTGAAATAGTCCTGGTCGAGCGAGCCGGCTTGCAGCTTGACCGTGTCGATCAGGATCATGACGCCCGCGCACTTCGCAAGTAGCGGATGGATGACTTCGTGAGAGTGCGGATGATCGACTTCCTCGAACAGCGCCTCGCCGGCCATATCGGGCATGATCAGCTCGACGGGTGTCTTCTGTCCGGCACTCCGAACCTGGCAATGGACCCAGTTCCAACGGTCGGGTTCGGTGGGCGTTTTCGAAGGAAATTCGCCCCGCGCCAGGGCCGAGGCCGTGGCCTGCTGCAAGTTGATCGAAAAGGCGCCGCGGGCCAGCGCCTGCAAGTGGTTGGGCTGTCGCGAGAGCATGTCCATCAGCATGCCGAGGTAGACCGTCTTGCCGACACCGCTGGCGCCGACCGTGGCGAACATCCGCGGGGGGGTCTTTTGGGTTTGAGCCTGGTGCGCCAGCGCCATGGGGGCGAAACAGCGGTGGCAGAGCTCGGCGTCGCCGATGTTGTCGGTCTCGCAGATGTAACACGGCGACTGCACGGCGTACTGCGCCAACCGCCACGAGTCGAGAGGTAATGCGCCTTCTTTGATCATGCGTGATCTCCTTGGGCCACCGCGGCCAATTCTTCGTCGGAGCGTTCCATGGTCGAGGGCCCCTCGTCGAAACTCGCGGCATCCGTCGGAGTGCCGCGGGCTTCGTCGTCGGGCTGCTCGTCGACACGGCAGGAGCGCCTCGGGGCCGCGATGTCGCAGAGCCCCAGAGCGCAACGGAAGCCGATGTTGTGCTTGCGCGACAGCGGACTCTCGCCGCTTTGGAATTGGCAGGTGGCCTGGTGCTCGAAGTAGGTATCGAAGGCCCCGCCATGGATACTTTTCATCGGTACGGGCAGTGTCAAGTCGCGTCCGGCGCAATCGCCGGCGCCGAAGTTGCCGGTAGTCCATTCCCAGACGTTGCCGATCAACTGGTAGGCGCCGCCCACGCTGACGCCCGAGGAGTACTCGGCGACGGGCACGGTCCGGCCGGGACCGGAACCCCAAAGGTTGCAGCGCAGGCGATCCATCGTATCGCCCCAGGGAAACTTGCGCTGCGATTGTCGCGAGTCGGAAATCGGCACGGGCCAGGCCGCGGCCTTGACCCATTCGGCCTCGCTCGGCAATCGTTTGCCAACCCAGCGCGCGTAGGCGGCCGCTTCGTACCAACTCAAACCGACCACCGGATGCTCGTCCTCGCCGGCGGCGTAGCCGCCGTTGCGCCAGTAGCGGGGGCCGGGGCAGCCGGTCGCGTCGACGAACTCGAGCATGGCCGGCCAAATCTGCGGATCCCAGATTGCCATCTGCTCGTAGCCGCGCCCCGTCACGAACTGCCGGTACTGCCGGTTGGTGACAAGGTAGCGGTCGAGGAACAATCCGCCGACGTGCCAAACGACGCCGCGGTTGGCCTCGTCGTCATCTTCGTCGGTCGTTCCCAGCATTACGTTTCCCTCGGGAACCAGCGACATTCCCCGTTCGAGCGCTTCCTTCGCCGCTTGCGATTGCTCGGGAGTGAGGTTGGAAACAAGCTGCCGCCGCAAGAGAAGCGCATAGCGGCCCTGAGCCAACATGCCTTCGACCAGCGAGCCGACGTCGGCGTTTGCGGGTTGTGCCGCGAGCGGCTCGTCGCCATGCATTTCAGCGGCGACGGCTTTGGTGTCGAGCGGTGGTCGCGCCGTCACGGCGCGGAAGCGAAAGCGGCGCAGCGCTGCCCAAGCCAACGCGGCGGTGCCGAGCACTCCGCCGAGCAAGCCTGCCAAGACGTCGAATGCTTCGGTGTGGTTCTTCATTTTGCCTCTCGATGACCCCCGGTCCTTCGTTGAGCGATTTCTTTCTGTAACATATTGAACTGCGCCATGACGGATTCGAGCACCGGGTCGCCGTCGCTCGGCGCGCCTCGATACGGGGCCGTGACGGCGATCGTCGCGGCAGTCGGTCCTTGTGCAGGATGCGCATTGGCCAGTCGATCGAGCGTTTTGCGCCATTGTTTCAGCTCGCCCGCCCACACCGTCCGTTCGTCGGCGATTCGAGTTCGATCGGCCGCCGCCGTTTCGGTCAATTCGACCAGGCGCCGGCGTACGCCTTCGAGCTCGGTTTCGACGACCGTCCGCTCCTTGCCGAGGCCGCTGAGCTCTTGAACCAGGTCCGACCGTTCCTGTTGGAGCTTGGCATGAATTTTTTCCTGCGCCGCTCGCTCGCGCAGGAGCGCCGCCACCTCCACCCGCAAGGCTTCAATCGCGGACGCGTCGGCCTGCGGTTCGCCGCGCAAGTTCAGCTCGCGTTGCGCCTGGGCCAGCTCGGCCTGAGCGTCGGCGAGCTCGCGCGTGGCGTCGGCCAGACGGCTGATTTGGCCGCGCGCCTCGCTGAGCTCGTTTTCCTGCGCCGCTCGCTGCCGCTCGAGTGATGCGACTTGCGCGCGCAAGGTTTCGGTCGCGGCCGCGTCGGCCTGCGGTTCGCCGCGGAGGTTCAGTTCACGCTGCGCCTGGGCCAGCTCTGCCCGCGCGTCGGCAAGCTCCCGCGTGGCATCCGCCAGACGGCCGATTTGGCCGCGCGCTTCGCTGAGCTCGTTTTCCTGCGCCGCCCGCTGCCGCTCGAGGGCCGCGACTTGTGCGCGCAAGGCTTCGATCGCGGCCACGTCGGCCTGCGGTTCGCCGCGCAAGGTCAGTTCACGCTGTGTTTCGGCCAACTCGGCCCGCGCGTCGGCAAGCTCGCGCGTCGCGTCGGCCAGACGGCTGATTTGTCCGCGCGCGTCGGTCAACTCGTTTTCGTGCGCCGCCCGCTGCCGCTCGAGGTCCGCGACTTGCGCGCACAAGGCTTCGTTCGCGGCCACGTCGGCCTGTAGTTCGCCGCGTAAGCTCAGTTCACGCTGTGTTTGGGCCAGCTCTGCCCGCGCGTCGGCAAGCTCGCGCGTGGCACCGGCCAGGCGGCTGATTTGTCCGCGCGCGTCGGTCAACTCGTCCTCCTGCGCCGCCCGCTGCCGCTCGATGTCCGCGAGTTGCGCGCGCAAGGCTTCGATCGCGGCCGCGTCGGCCTGCGGTTCGCCGCGCAGGTTCAATTCATGCTGCGCCTGGGCCAACTCGGCCCGTGCGTCGGCAAGCTCGCGCGTGGCACTTGCCAGGCGGCTGATTTGTCCGCGCGCGTCGCTCAGCTCGGAGCGGGTGGCGGCCAATTCCGCCGAAGTCGTCGCAAAGGCGCACAACTGCTCGCGTGCCACGTTCAGCTCACGTTCGATCGCCGCGCGGTCTTGTTCGACCGCTGCAAGTTGGCAGAGCACGACATCGGTGGCCGCGCCGGTTTCAGCCGCGGCCGACTCGCGCAGCCGCGCCAACTCGGCTTGGGTTGCTTCGATCTCGGCGCGTGCCTGTGCCAGCCTCTCAGTTTCTTCTCGAGCCTGAATCGTCTCGCGGTGGAGCGTCTGCCTCCGTTGGGCGAGCGTTTGCCGCGTCTTGCCCAGCTTGCGTTTCACTTGGCGGATTTCCCGCCGCGCTTCGGCCAGGCGCCCCGCGCGGCCTTCGAGGTCGGCCCGCAATTGTTCGAGTTCGCCCAAATGCTGCGACATGAACTCGGCGAATCCCTCGCCGCTTTCGCGCAACATCAGCACGGCGGCTTCGACGCCGTCCCATCCAGCCGGTGGTGTCAGCAGATCGACGGACACAAATTCCTCGCCAGGCAATCCGGCCGGCGAGCCGGGAAGGGGCGCAGGGCCGGTTCGCAAGACCAACGGGCAGGCGCGATGCCCGCTCCAAAACGGAGGTCTTGGGAGTAGGCGCTTACTCGCCTCAGCAAACCTACGTCAGTGGCCGCCCCTGGGCAAGTTGTGCCGCGTGAGGTAAAGCCGCGACCGGGGACTATGCACGGAGCGATGGATATGTCATCTTTTCCGATTGATGCGGGCGTTTCATGGTCGACCGCTTGAAGTATGATTCAACCCCCGCGTTTGAGCCATTCTTGACGATAACAGCCATGTCGAAACGGACCAGGAAGCGATCACGGCGGCCGGCCACGGCCGAGAGCCGGCCGGCCGACGTGGCGACGATCGGCTGGATGCTGACCGTCTTCACGGCGATGGTTTGTGAATTGGGGTTCGCGGCGACCCACTGGTTCGCGGCGGCCAATCCCGATGGTCCGCTCGAGGTGCTCTCGCGGGTGCTTTTGTTCGCGGCGGTGGTGATCGGCTTGATCTCGTTGCTCACGGCGTCGGTGGCGATCAAGACCCGCCGCCAACCACCGCCGCGCGGCATCACGGTGTTTGGGCTGCTGGTCGGCGCGGCGCCGCTGGCCATCGTATTTGCGCAGATGATGCGGTAATTCATGCCACCACCCACGACCGATTACTCGCGTTACGAGCACCATGAGTTCCTTTCGGCGGCCGGCGAGGCGTTGGCCGACGACAAGCTGCAATCGGCGTTGGCCAAACTCGGCGACACGTTGGGCCAGCGCAACCGCGACGCTTTCGCGGCCATGGCCGAATCGGACCTGTTGCGCGAACGTGCCCGTGCCATCAAGGACGCCACCCTGGCCGAGCTTGACCGCCATCTGGAAACGCTTGAAGCCAGTGTGGTGGGGCGCGGCGGGCACGTCCATTACGCCGACGACGGCGCCGCGGCCTGCCGAATCGTGCTCGACGTGATCCGCGCCGCCGGAGCGAAGCGCGTGGTCAAATCGAAGTCGATGACCAGCGAGGAAATCCACCTCAACCGGGCCTTGGAATCCGCGGCGGTCGAGGTCGTCGAGACCGATTTCGGCGAGTACATCCTGCAGGTCGCCAAGCAACGCCCGTCGCACCTGGTCGCGCCGGCCGTCCACCTGCGGATCAGCGAGGTGGCCGAAATCCTCAGTCGCGACGCCGGCCGGCCGCTGCCCGTCGACGCGGCCGAGTTGGCGGCCTACGCGCGCCGGCGCCTGCGGTCGGCATTCGCCTTGGCCGACGTGGGGATCACGGGCGCCAATTTCGCCGTCGCCGAAACCGGCACCATCGTGCTCGTTTCGAACGAGGGGAACATCCGGCTGACGACCAGCCTGCCTCGCGTCCACATCGCCATCCTGGGAATCGAGAAAGTCATTCCCAAGCTGTCGGATTTGCCGGTGTTCCTCAAGGTGCTCGCTCGCGCGGCCACGGGCCAAAAGCTCTCGGTCTACACCTCGCTGGTCACCGGCGCGCGCCGGCCCGGCGAGCTGGACGGACCGGATGAGTTCCACGTGGTGCTCCTGGACAACGGCCGGTCGCGGATTCTTGCCGGACCGTTGCGCGAAAGCTTGTTCTGCATTCGCTGCGGCGCCTGCCTGAACGCCTGCCCGATTTTCCGCAACGTCGGCGGCCATGCCTACGGCGGCGTCTATTCCGGGCCAATCGGCGCCGTGCTGACGCCGCTCTACGACGGCCTGGCCGCCAACCACCACCTGCCCCACGCTTCGAGCCTGTGCGGCGCGTGCCAGGCCGCTTGCCCGGTGAAGATTGCGATCCCCAACATGCTGATTCAACTGCGCGAGCAGCTCCACGCCGAGCCGGGCGAGCTGGGCCGGCTCGAAGCTCTGGCTTACCGCCTTTGGGGAAAGACGATGCGCAGCCCACGGCTTTATCGAATGGGCACCTGGCTCGCGACGCGCACGCTCGGACGATGGTGTCGCGGGCGGGGTTGGCTGCGGCGGTTGCCTGGTGCATTGGGCGGCTGGACGGCAAGCCGCGATTTTCCCGCACCCGCGCCACAGCGGTTTCGCGACTGGTGGCGCGAGGAGCAAGAGCAATGAGCCGCCCGCTTCGTAGAACGGAATTCATTCCGTTCAGGCGAGCGGCGGGAAAAAATACACCGCCGGCAGACGAATGTAGCGGAATTCGTGAGAATTCCGAATGTCGAAGGTGGACGTACCGTTTTCGATCGCAAACGGAATGAATTCCGTTCTACTTTTGGAGCAAAACTCGATGAGTCGCGAGAGTTTCTTGGCCCGCGTTCGGCAGTCGGCAGCCGCCGGTCGAGCGTACAGGGTCCACTTGCGCGACGATCTGCCGGCGGGTACCGGCTACTACGGCGCCGGCGCTGATCCAGTGGGCCGGCTCGCGAAGGAAATCCTGGCCGTGGGCGGCCAGGCCCATCTTGTCTTCGGTCGCGACGAGGCCCGCGCCCTACTCGCCCGGTTCCTGGAGCAACACTCGGTCCGCTCCGCGTTGTGTTGGGAACACCCGGTATTGGAACGCTTGGGCGTAGGCGAACTTCTCGCCGAGCGCGGCATCACGCTTCTCAGCCGCGCCACGCTGAGTGGTCTCGATCAGTCGCAACAGCGCGAGGCAATGCTTGCGGCCGACGCCGGCATTTCGAGCGTGAGCTACGCGGTGGCCGAGACGGGCACGTTGGCCTTGGCCAGCGCCGCCGGGCAAGAGCGGCTGGCGAGTCTTGCGCCACCGGTCCACATTGCCGTGGTCGAAGCGGACCAGGTCTTGCCCGACCTGTTCGACCTCTTCGAGCGGATCGCGGCCGACGGCGGCGAGCGGATGGCCAGCAACTGGGCGTTGATCACCGGACCGAGCAAGACCGGCGACATCGAGTTGACGCTGACCACAGGCGTACATGGCCCCGGAACATGGCACGTGATCATCGTGCGCTAGCAGGCCGCCAATTGGTACCGCCGTACCTTGTCGAGCGAAACCTCGATACCCAAGCCGGGCGTTTCGGGCACCGGCAGCTTGCCGTCGCGAATTACGAAGGGCTCGACGAGCACGTCGTCTACCAGACCGTAATAGGTGCAATCGTTGGCCAGAGGAAAATTGGCCGTCGACGCGGCCAGGTGCAACATGGCGGCGGTTTTGGGGCCCAGGTCGTGCGCGCAGTGTACGATACACGGAATCCCGGCCGACGCCGCCACGTCGGCGATCAACTTCACCGCTCGGATGCCGCCGCACTGGTACGTGTCGGGCAAGAGATAGTCGGCCGCCTCGCACTGGAGGATCCGCCGCACGCGGGCCATCGTCGTCACCGATTCGTTCAGGGCCAAGGGCGTCCGCGTTTGCCGGCGAATGCGCGCTGATTCGTCGATCAGATCCTCGGGCATCGGCTGCTCGAAATACTCCAAATGGTACGGCTCCAGATCGCGGGCAAGTTGCAGGCAGATTTCGGGTGAATAGCCCGTGTTCGGGTCGATTCGCAGTTTGAGCCCCTCGCCCACCGCATCACGAATGGCGCGGACCATCGCAAGGTCTTCGCCGGGGTCGCGGCCGGCCTTGGTTTTGAGCGTGGTGAAGCCCTGCTCAAGGTAAAGTTTCGCGATCTCGGCGGCTTCGTGCGGCGGGCGAATGCCCATGCAGGCTGCCAGCTCGATCTCTTGGCGATATCGCCCGCCCAGCAACCGGTACAGCGGCTGTCGGCAGACCTTTCCCAGGATGTCCCAACAAGCCATTTCGATGGCGCTTTGCAGGTAATCGCCATCGAGCCCCCAATCGGCGTATAGGGCCTCAATGGCGGTGGGATCCTTGCCCGCCAGCCGCCGTGTCAAATCCACGCCTTCGCGTCCCGTGAGTTGTTCGCCCAGGTACCGTTGCGGCGTCTCGCCCCAGCCGACGGTGCCGTCGTCGGCTTCGACTCGCGCCAAGAGCGACTTGGTCGACGACTGCGGCCGATAGCGCGACTGGTACGGCGCGATCGGGTACTTCTGCGGCACTTCGACGAGAAAGGTTTGGATTGAGGCTATTTTCATTGGTGATGGGTCAGTAGTCAGTTGTCATTCGTCAGTCGTTTCTTGTCCATCCTCTTCAGGTGGACCGATGGACTTGAGGTAGGCGTTGAGACGCGGCGCGAGCTCGTCGACAATCGGTCGAAGCGCTGCCGTTTGTGCCTCGGTCAACAAATGACGTTTGAATGCACGGCGCAGCCAGTGTTTGCTTTCGTTGAGCGACCCGCGCGCAATACGGACAAACCGCCGATTGTCTTTAAAACTTCCGCGTCCGGCGCCTTCAGCAATATTGGCTCCAATGCCGTCAGCCGCGCGGACCAATTGCCCACCGACCGTCTGCCGGGCGAATGTCGGCCATTTAAGTACGATGTCCCAGACTTGGTCCGCGAGCTTTTCCGCCAGTTGATAGACGATCAGGTTTTCGAAGTTCGTCCGCGCCATCGTCGCACGTTTCCTCAACCACTGACAACTGACCACTGACCACTGACAATGCTCACGGCGGCATCACGTGGGCGCCCGGCGTAGCCTGTTTGATGTTCGCCGGAATCTCAGCCTCGACGTTGCCGAAGGCCCACGACAACGCGCCCAACAGCAACGATTGGAAATCGGGGTTGGTCCAGACGTCCTCGCGGTGCCCCAGCGAGGTATAGAATACGCGCCCCTTGCCGTGCCGGCGGGCCCACGTGGCTGGGAACGGCGGGCGCTCGTAGTCCTTGCCCTGCATGCCCTGCGTGTCCATCACCAGGATCACGTGCATGTCGTCGGCGAAGTTTTTGAGTGAATACCATTCCTCCTCGACGGCGAGCTCCTTGCCTTCGCCCCCGAGCCGCGAGCAACCGGGGAACGCGGGACCGGTCACGATCAGCCGCGCTTTTTGTTGCGGGCCGTGGCTGATGAACTCGCCGCCGAGCATGGCGATGTAGGGATCTCGTTTCTCCTGTTCCTGGCGGCTCTCGCCGGCGCTGTGAAACGTATCGGAACCGCAATGCGAGGCCAGAAAACCCTTTCCCGCCGCCACGGCCTCCAACAGGCGTTCCTTGCCCTTGGCCGACATGGGTGGGGTGCCGTCGCCGCCGGGCTGGGTCAGGTCGCCGGTGGTGTAAAACAGGAAGGCGTCGAATTCAGTCAGGTCGCTGTCAAACACGCGCCCGTCCTTGGTGGCCGTGACGTCGAAGCCGTGCTCGCGGCCGATCCTGCTTACGAGGACCTCGTTGAATGAAAGCTTGTCCCCCTCGCGCTTGGCGGTCGAGTGCTCGTAACCCTGGCTGCGGGTGAACATCAGGAGCTTCCGTTTCGGCTGATCGGCCGCGGCGGCCCAACCCCAGGAAAAGTGCGACAGGCCGACGGCGGCCAGTCCGGTAGTCAACAACAATTCACGGCGCTGCATCGCGTTTTCTCCGGTGGGTTCGATGATGAGCGTTCAGGATAACCTGCCCGTTCGCACAAGCAAGTCCGCCTGATATAATGGGCGGGGGCCGGAACAGATGCCGGAGCACCGCTTTGATTGCCACCGATCTTGCCGAGCACGTCGGGCTAGTCTCCGATCTGTTCGAGATTCCCAAGACGCGTGCCCAGTGGGACCGCTACCGGCTTTCCGACGAGCAGCTAGAAACGTTTGGCCGCGACGGCTACGTGGCCGGTATCCGCGTGCTCGACGATGAGCAGGTCGATCGCCTGATTGAGGAACTGCGAGAGTTGACCAATCCTGCGCACCCTGGAAACAAGCTTTTCTACGAGTACAACTCGAACGAGTCGGCCGACCCCAAGTTGGTGTTGTTTCACGCGCTGGGGGCGTGGCGCGTCACGCCCGGTTTTCACGACGTGCTCTGGAACCCGGCCTTTACCGTGCCGGCCTCGCAGCTCTTGCAGGGTGCGGTGCGGTTCTGGCACGACCAGCTCTTTTGCAAGCCGGCGCGGCACGGCGGCGTCGTCGCCTGGCACCAGGACTATTCGTATTGGACCCGCACGAAGCCGATGGCCCACCTGACTTGCTGGATCGGGCTCGACGATGCCACGCGCGATAACGGCTGCTTGCAGTACGTGCCCGGCAGCCATCGCTGGAACCTGTTGCCAATCACCGGACTCGCCGGCGATATGAACGCGGTCCAGGCGGTGCTCACGCCCTGGCAACGTGCGGCGTTCCAACCGGTCGCGATCGAGTTGAAGCGAGGCGAATGCGCATTCCATCACCCGCTCTTGATTCATGGCTCGTACGAAAACCGCACCGACGGGCCGCGTCGCGCGACCGTGATCAACGCATTCCGCGACGGCGTCAGTTCCGCTTCGGACGAAACTTTGCTGGCCGGCGTTCCGCCCGTCCCGGCCGGTCACAAGATGTGCGGGAAGTTTTTTCCACTGCTGTACGATCCCGATGAAGGGGACGGGACAGGTAAGAAGGGACAGGGGACAGGGGACAGGTAACAGGACACGGACCGACGCGGGACAGATCCTGAACGATGAGCCCCAATACGTTAACGGAATGAATTCCGTTCTACCACTATGTGGCCAGACAACTCTCAAACTCAGGAACTGCTGGCCCAAGCGCGCTTGGGCGACGTAGCGGCGGTGAATAGCCTTTTGGATCGGCACCGCGAGGCGCTTCGGCGCATGGTGGCGCTCAGGATGGACCGGGCTTTGCAGCAAAGAGTGGATGCCAGCGACATCGTGCAAGACACTCTCATGGAAGCCAACCGTCGGCTGCGGGAGTACCTTTCCGATCCGCGGATGCCGTTCCACCTCTGGCTTCGGCACATTGCCCGCGACCGGTTGATCGACGCCCACCGGCGCCACCGAGCGGCGGCGCGCCGCAGCGTCGATCGCGAACAACCTCTCGTGGCGCCCGGATACCTCGACCAATCGACGATGGATCTGGCGGCCCAACTCTGCGACCGGGAATTGACGCCGGCGGCGGCCGCCACCCGGCACGAAATGGAGCGCCGCTTCCAAGCGGCGATCGAGCAGCTCGACGAGCACGACCGCGAGGTGATTCTGCTGCGGCACTTCGAACAGTTGTCTAACCAGGAGACGGCCCAGGTGCTGGGCCTCTCCGAGCCCGCGGCGGGGATGCGCTACTTGAGGGCCGTGCGGCGATTGCGGGCCATGCTGAACGAAGCGCCATCGGGGGAAGATCGAACGTAGACATGGATCCCGCCGAACTGAACGCCGCCACCGAATCGGCAACCGACCGCGAGGATCTGCTGGCCGGTCTTCTGGGCCGGTTGACCGACGAGCTCCGCGCCGGCCGCCTGCCCGACGTCGATGCCATGACGCGGAAGCACCCGG
>DATLQY010001083.1:0-3086 GCA_035534975.1 Pirellulales bacterium | reverse complement strand
TATGCACCGCGCAGCGCTTTGTCCGAAATGTCCTTTCGGCACCAGGCACCATCCCAGCGGATGGCCTTGACGGCGGTGTAGGCTTGCAGTTTGGCCGAGGAAACCGTCGAGCCGAGCGCCGTGACACCCAGCACCCGTCCGCCATTGGTCACGACCTGGCCGCCGGCGGTCGCCGTGCCGGCGTGGAACACCTTGACGCCAGGCACCTTCGCGGCCTCGTCGAGGCCACGGATCGGGCGGCCTGCCTGGTACTTGCCGGGATATCCTTCGCTGGCCATCACCACACATACTGCCGGCCGCGGATCCCACTCCAACGGCTCGATCGCATCGAGCCTGCCGTCGATCGTGGCCTCGAAGACTTCGACCAGATCGCTTTTCAAACGCACCAAAAGCGGCTGGCTCTCCGGGTCGCCGAAGCGGACATTGTATTCGAGCACCTTGGGTCCCTGGTTCGTAATCATCAGCCCCGCGTAAAGCACACCGCGGAACGGACGCCGCGAGCGCTTCATGGCGTGGATCGTCGGCACTAGCACGTGTTCCTCGATCCAGCGCATCGCGGCGGCATCCAAGAGCGGAGTCGGCGAATAGGCGCCCATTCCGCCCGTGTTGGGTCCGGTGTCGCCGTCGAATGCGCGCTTGTGGTCCTGGGCGGCGGGCAGGGTCACGATCGTCTGCCCGTCGGTGATCGCCAGCACGCTGGCTTCCTGGCCGTCGAGCCGCTCCTCGATCACGAGTTGGTTGCCCGCGTCGCCGAACTCCTTGGCCCGCGCGATGCGATCGACGGCCTCGAGCGCTTCGGCCCTGCCGGTGCAGACGAACACTCCCTTGCCGGCCGCCAGCCCGTCGGCCTTGACGACCACCGGCACGTCGTCGCGTTCCTTGAGAAACGTCACGGCGCGGTCGGTGCCGCGGAACACGCGGTAGTCGGCGGTGGGTACGTCGGCATGCCGTAACAGGTTCTTGCAGAAGACCTTGCTCCCTTCCAGCTCCGCGGCGAGCTTGCTGGGTCCGAACACGCGCAGCTTCGCTTTCTGGAATTCATCGACGATGCCGGCGGTCAGGGGGGCTTCGGGCCCGACGATGGTCAGGCCAACCTGGTTTTCCTTGGCGAACTTGATCAGCTTGGGGAAATCGCCGGGGGCAAGATCGACGTTTTCGGCGTCGAGCGCCGTGCCCGCGTTACCGGGCGCGACGAATACGCGCTCGACGCGCGAACTTTGCGCGATCTTCCACGCCAAGGCGTGTTCTCGTCCACCGTTGCCGATGATCAATACATTCATGTTGCGACGCCTATGAAAAGTTCGAACCGCCACGTTCTCGGTAAGCCTCATTCTACCGGAGATGTGCCTGTTGCGTCGATCGTGACCGTCGCGGATAATTGGCACTTCGCTTTTGACACGCGGCGCCAACGAGGCCCCACCGATGAGACCCATCAGCAAGATCAGCCCGGAGTGGTGGGATTATACCACGCTCGACCGCGAGATTCTCGACGCCGCCGCGCGGCTTGACGCCGACGAATTGCTCGCGCTTTCGCGGCCCGGCTTCACGGTCAAGTTCTACGAGACCGTGGAAGACTTCTATCTTGCCGAGGCGCTGGAGTACATCGTTGCCTGGAAACAGGCGACGCCCCAGCGTCCGGCGGGCATTTGCGGGCCGATCGGTCCCACCGAGCAATTGCCGCTGGTCGCACGGCTGGTAAACGAGCTGGAGCTGGACCTCAAGCACGCCCATTTCTGGGGCATGGACGAGTGGGTCGTCGACGGCCGCGAAGCGCCGGAGGACTTTCCTTTGAGTTTCGCGCGGGCCGACTTGGAGCTGTGCTTCAACCGCATTCGGCCCGAGCTGCGGATGCCTCGTGAGAACATCCACTTCCCCAGGGCCGACCCGCGGGATTACATCGAGAGCTACCGACACGCTCGTTGCGTCGTCATGCAGGGGGGGCAAGGGGAGGTAAAGCACTGGGCGTTCAACGATCCACCCAAGCGCGAAGGGAAGTACCGCGAACAGCCGCCAAGCCCGGCGGAGTACCGCAAGCTCACGACCCGCGTGGTCGACTTGCACCCGATGACGATCATTCAGAACGCGCGGACGTCAGGGGGCGGCGTGGTCACGAACGTGCCCACGCGGGCCATCTCGGTGGGCGCGGTCGAGACGTGGCAGGCCGAGAAGGTCTCGATCTGGCATGCCGGCTGCCATGATAACCCTTTCGGCATGCGGCTGACGAGCTGGATGATCTCAAAGAGGATCCCCGACTCGGCGGTGCCCATGTCGCTTTTGGCCGAACACCCCAACGTGCAATTCAACTTCCTCCGCGGGGGCATCGGAACGTGCGAGTCGGAGATGCACTAATTGGTGAGTGGTGAGTAATGCGGCGACACAACGAATAACCACGACCCGCTCCAACGCTCGGACCGCCGCGCCGATTCCTGTAGGGAACGCCCTCCGTGGCGTTCCGTGAGGCTGGCACGACGTCCTCTGGCAGGACACGGAACGCCACGGAGGGCGTTCCCTACAGAGTCGGTCCCTTCTTCTACTCAATCGTGCGCCGTTTACGAAAAAACCCCGCCCGGAACTTGCGTTCCGGGCGGGGTGAAAGAATCTACAGAACCGCGACCGAGAGCTTAGTTGCGGACGACCAGGCTCCGGCTGATGTTCCGCTTCGAAGCCGAGGCATCGGGCATCGGGGCGGGAGGAGTCGGGGCGGAGTCGCCACCGGCGGCCGGGGCCGCGGCGCCACCATGTCCACCGCAGCAGCTATCGCCACAGCAGCTATTGCAGCCCGAATTGCAGCTCTTGCGGCACCCGAAGAGCCGCGAGAAGAGCCCGCAGCGCTTCTTGCAGCACGAGGTGCTGCAGCTATTGCAGCAGCTATCGCAAGCATTGCTGCAGGCGGGCTCGCAGCAGGCCGGTTCGCAGCAGGCGGGCTCGCAGCAGGCGGGCTCGCAGCAGGCGGGCTCGCAGCAGCTATTGCTGCCGCACGACTTGCGGCAACCGAAGAGCCGCGAGAAGAGTCCGCAGCGCTTCTTGCAGCAGGTGTTGCAGCCGCTATTGCACGAGTCACAGCAGGCCGGTTCGCAGCAGGCGGG
>DATLQY010001082.1:0-2215 GCA_035534975.1 Pirellulales bacterium | reverse complement strand
TGGCTGGACCACGCCAAGCGTCCGGGAAAAAGACCTCGTCTCTCCGCCTCAGCGGGTACGCGCCGAGGCGGGTGAAGTGTAACCGCACCCACTCCTTCTGTGCCTTCCGGCGGGGCCGCAGTTCAACCTGCAATTTGCGGCGGCGGATGAAAACTTTGACCCGCGCGCCGGCGCCGCCGGAATGCGGTACGAGGTCAGCCTCGATGCCTAGTTCCGATGCGTCGAGCACCTTTGGCGGGTCGAAGGCGAGGTCCGGGAAGCCGGCCGCGACGGCGAGGAGCGGGACGGCCAGCCCTTCGCCAACCATTCCATCGCGTTTGTCGGCCCGGTCCGCCTGCTTCCCTGGGTCGCAGACGTACGGCAGGTCGAACCCGCGGCGGGGCGCCCAGTCTCCCTTCGCGCGAAACATCTCCCCGTGGTGGCCCGCTACGCGGTTGTCGATAGACACCAGGCCGTGAACGAACTTCATCAGCAAAGCTTCGAGGGCGAACGCCTGCTGTTCGTGCTCGACCCGCGCTTCGACTCGGCACACATTCCGTGGCTGCTGGCCGTCCCGGACCAACTTTGAGAGGAACTTGAGGTGGCCGTCGCCGCACGAGGCATCGCCGGCCTTCGCGGCATCGGCAAAGTGAGTGAACATCCGCCGGCCGGTCCCTTTGCCGACGTAGAAGCTGCGGCCGGTGACGGGGTCGCGAAGCGAATAGACGTAGTGCCGGCCGAATTGTGCCTCAATCTCCCGCAGTAGTGCGTCGGAGATTCCTTCGTCCATGTCGAACCCATTGATGAATCCGTCGTCGCCACATTCGCGGAACCGCTCGGCATGCACGCCCTCGACGCGGTTCGTCAGACCACGGACACCATATACGCTTCGAATCAGAAACGATTCAACGGCGAGTGCCGTATGCTCGTCCACGCGGCGGGCGATGATTCGAGCAATGTGGGTGTGATTGAACCCTTTATCCCTCAGTTTGTTAATTCGGGCAAGCCGCGCGTCTTCTCGGTCGGCCGTAGCGTGCTCGACGACGGAATGCGTGTCGCATCCGACGACTTCGGTGTCATTCTTCGGGCCGGGCTTTTCCGCTGCTTTGAAGTGGCTCTGCAGGCGATTGTCGATCCCCTTCCCGATGTAGAAGGGCATGTTGCCTCGAGTCGGGTCGATTAGCGCGTACACGTAATACCGCATGGTTGTTGTTCTGTCGCGTTGTCCGTTACAAGCCCGCTCAACTATTCAGTACGCGCCGGCATACGATCACCAATCGCCCCCCCGCCAGGTCCGTCATCGTCGGTCTCCGGTCGCTTGCCAGGGGAAGCGGCCATTCTACCGGTGGATGGGGCGGCAGGAAACGGCGTCGCCAAACGACTGCGGCTCATTCGCGAGGCGGAAAGGGCCGGCCTGGACGGGCCCGAAGGCTGAACACGCTCGGCGAGTTGGCTCTTAGCCCACCACGGAAACTTTGCTCAACGGCCGACCTAATGCTGGCCGTCGTCGGGCGCGGCGCGGGCGCGTGCAGCCTCTGCCTCGACGCGGGACACTCGCTCAGCCTCGATCGCGGCCCGCGCCCGTATTTCGGAGGCATCGGCCCTTTCCCGTTCCTCTTGGGCCTGCCGCAGCGCCCGCTCGGTTTCCAGTCGCTGAACAGCCATCCCGCCGAAGCAAGCGGCGGCCAAGAGGATCAGCACGAAAATGGTCTTTAGGCTGTACTGGAAACGGCGGGGCATTGGTACGTCCTAGTTCAAGCCGGATTCCGCAGGGCGCAATTGCCGCTTCCCCAATCCCCACGCCCCAGCCGGTCAGCATCCCATCGACGTGGTCGGGATTCAGGGCGGCTTGGCGTCACGGACCGCCGGTGATACCGCGTCGTTCCCGATGGGTCGATGTCGCGTTCGATTCAACGCGGCACCAGCATAAGCACAGGTACGTCCTTGCAGTCGCGCAGAGCCTAGGAGTCAGACCCGCGCTCAGCAGAACTACTGGGGGCATCTTCTGCCCGTCTCGACTTGATTGACCGCTCCACAAAAAACCGTAGGAGTCCTGTCCAAAGTGCCGACGCCAATAACGACGCCACAAATCCAAGGAAAAACGCGACGCCACGCTCCCACCAAATGTTGTATTGCTGACGCTGCTCCTGCGCCACGAACAACGCCTCCACGACTTTCCGGTCGGCGTCCACGATCGGCTGCATCTTCTGATGCTCCTCACGAAGATCCGCGAGAA
>DATLQY010001081.1:0-8232 GCA_035534975.1 Pirellulales bacterium | reverse complement strand
GTGTCCACAACGAAGGAGCGCCGCACCCCATTGAGTGTCAGCGGGACTAGCACTACATCGCCATTGGAATTGACGTCGTAATCGGCGCGAATTGCCTCCTGGGCTTGCGCTGGCGTCACGAGCTCCGGCAGAAGCCCTGCGCTCAAGATAGCTATACTGAGGCCGACGGTCGCAATGGATTGTGGCCGAGCGGAAGCACGGCGATAGCCCCAACGGACTGCCGACCGCCGCCAGGCGCGGACCCAGCTTCTGCGGGAGTATAAGCGCTCATTCATTGATGCACCTTCAGTTCGCTGCGGGAAACCCGGTATCAGACGACCAATTCTATCAGTGATTGATTGTCAGACCAAGATTACCACTCGGAGTGTCCGCTGGGCTTGGCTTGCCGTGGACGGTCGGGTTCCCCGATCCACCGATTGTGACAGCGACGGTCGTGCCGTTGCCACTTGCGACTGGGATGGTCACGTGTCCTGATGTTAAGCTGTCGGGCTCGACTGTCACTTCGACTTCCGGTGGCTCGGGTTTCGTGGTGCCGCCGGGTGTCGTGCTGCCGGCAGGTTTCGCGGTGCCAGTCGGCTTCGTGGTGCCGCTCGGTTTCGTGGCGCCACTCGGTTTCCCGCCGCCGGTCGGTTTCCCGCCGCCGGTCGGTTTCGTGCCGGCCGGCTGCCCGTACGGCTCGATCCAAGCAGACGACTCCCAGGGCCAAAACCACTTTTTGACTGGCTTGCCGTTTGTGTCGTACCCGACAATGACCCACCGTAAGCCCTCCGGATCCACCGTATTCGTGGTGCCGTTCCCCACATACCGGCTCAAGTTCGTGTCGCCACCGCCGAATCCGAGCGGATCCTCGCTCACCCAGCGACCCACGATTGGATCGTACCAACGATGGTCGGCGTAGTCCAGGCCAGTCATGGCATCGGTGTGGTAGCCGGCGAAGCCGGCCCAGTGGGCGATCGCCGAATTGCTCTGGTAGGCGACCTGGCCGAACGAGTTGTAGACGATGTGGTCGACGACCACGCTGCTCGTGTTCACGAGGTCGCGTACGGTCCCCAGGTTGTCGGCCAAAACGTACGTCGTCGTGCCCGCACTGCCCTGCGTGGTGATCGCCTCCTCGGCCATCACCGTGATGATGCCGTTCGCCCCACGGGCGTCGAGGTAGCGGTGCGTCTCATGGCCACTACCGTCGAACTGCAAGACGGGCAACGCCGGGGCGTTGGGGTCGGCAGCCAAGTCGAGGGCGTACCACTCGGAGCTGCTGTAGCTGCCGCTGCCGGTGGCGTCGATCTCCGTCCCGATCAAGTGGTCGTAAACATCATACACGTAGTGGACGTACTTCGTGAGCACACTGCTGTTGTTGTAATACGCGACGTCGGTCAACCGGTTGCGATAGTCCCAGGTGTACGCGGTCAGGTAGTCGTTGGCCTGGCCGCTGGAAATCCGAGTGCGAGTGACGCGGTTGCCTGCATGGTCAAAGGTGTAGTTAAACGTGCCGTCGCTGGTGAGCTGGTTGTTCGTGCCGGTCGTGTAGCCCGTGTTCGTGCCGTTGCCGGTGCTGTCGAAGCTATAGCTCTCGTTGGCGGGCTGGTTGGTGCCGGTGTACGTGGCCGCCGTCAACTGGTTGGTCGGGTCGTAGCTGTAGTCGGCCGTGCCGTCGACACTCGAGGTGAAACTGGTCACGAGATTGGCGGCGTCGTAGGCCCAGGTGAGGTCGTCGAGCGTGCTGCCGGAGTGCGTGTAGTCGATCTCGGTGAGACGGTTGCCGGAATCGTACGAGAGCGTGCCGTACGTGATATCGGGGTGCGGGCTGGTGGTGGTGGGATCGAAATCGAGCACGCTTGTGATCTGGCCGACACGCGCCCGACGGCGCGGGGTGCATTTCAGCTTTTGCTGGTTTCGGCGTCGAGTTTTTCTTGGAGGTTGGGAGGTTTGGGACGGCAAGTGAAGTGGCAGCCGAGGCGCGTGCGGATGTGGCGTGAGAGTCGGTCGTCGTCGCTCAGGGCGGCGGCGCGGACTTGCAGGATCGGTTCGCCGCCATCGGGGTCGTTCCAGAACATCTCGGTGCCTTTCACGCGGTAGTTCATTTCCTTCACGAGCGATTCCATCCACGCCGTTGTAATCGGCAGGCCGGCTTGGCGATAGGCGGGGTAGTTCATCCGTTCGCGGTTGTTCGTCAAGTACGTAATCGTACTGGCGACGATTTGCCGCGAGTCGGTGGTGGGGCACTTGTCGGGTGGCGCGCCGAGTTTCGTTTGCCACGCTGACATTTCGTCGATCACCTGCCCGACTTTGCCTTGCCAGCAGCCTCGCATCCACGCCACGTACTGGCTCCACGCATTGTCGGGAGACGCGAGATGCACGGCCTTCGCTGCAAGGAACAGATAGCTTAGCGGGTGAATAAAATCGAGCACCGGCGTGAAGTCGCGGAAGTGTTCTTTCCAGATCGTCCAGTTCCACGGCAGGCCGTCACCGAGGAACACACGCGCGACGCCTTCGAAGAATCGCCGCCGCTTGGCTTCACGCGCCATCTGCCTGCCGAACTCACGCGCGCATTTCACGCTGGCGACGACGGTTCGCACGAGCCGCTTCGGCCGCCAGTCGTTTGTTTCCTCGCGATCGTCGGGCGTGGCCAACGCTTCGTCGGTGGGCGGATTGGCCGCGGCCGGCGCCGCGACCGACAACGCTTCCGTCTCCGCGATCTTCGCCACGTGTTTCGGGTCCAGAAAACAATCCGGCGGCTCGGGCTGCGGATCGTGATCGAACGTGCGATAACTCGCGGAAATCAGGCAGGCGTTCTTCGTCTCGCGCCAGCCTTCGCCCGACCGATGCACGCCGCGACCGTGTCCCGGCTCGCGCATTCGAAAGCGGCCGCCGTCGCACTCGACCACCGCCAGAGCCGGCGGTTTCTCTGGGCGCGCGGCCAGCGCTTTGTCCGTCCCTGCCGACGCATCGCGTCGCTCCGCCAGTTCGTGCCCCACGTCGCCCGTCACCCGCTGCACCGTGTTGTCCGAAACCGCGTGACCGAATTTTTGCAGCACGATCTCGGCGCGGTGAAAGGAGCGTGTCTCGGCGGCAAGACACGTGATCCGATCGACCAGACCAGGCGATAGCTCGCGCGCATCCAGCCCCAACGCTTCACGCAACGGGAAAAAAAGACCTGCGACAACCAGTGCAATAACCTTGTGAGTCGGCGACTTCGGCTGACCCGTCGACCGATTGCAGTGGCCGCTTCTGCGGCTGCACGTCGCACCGCCTGCCACATGTCGGGCACTTGGCCGTGGTCGCCTGAGACGCCGCCAACTCGCTCATCTGCCGCTGCTGCACCGCCCGGCTGAGCTGCTTCCCCAACTCATGCGCCCGCCCCTCGATCACCGAATAGTGTGGCACGCCGCGGATCGAACCGTCCGCCCGACTCAACTCGACCTCGATCTCCGCCGCCTCCCGCAGCGACTGCGCCAGCCGCTCACGCAACCGTGCCACACAATCGGAATCTCTACCGTCCACGCAACCTTTTTCCGCCAATCCAATCACTGCGTCATCCATGACCACTCTCCAAAAACATGAGAATCCATTCTCCAAACATCCAAGACCAACGCAGTTTACCAAACAACTCGCAAATTCTCCTATTGACCTTTTTGCCCCGCCGACAAACAGCGCAAAAGCTGAAATGCACCCGACGGCGCGTTGCACGACGATTGCTCTTGCAGGCAAACCTCGATCAGCGTAAATTCCTGCCGCGCCGCTCGTAGCGCGGGCGCTCTGCGTTCCGTGTTTCCAAGAACACGACATTCAAAGACGGTGCCACCATGAAGCAATGGACCCGCTTGGGCGCTCCGCTTTTGGCAATATGGCTCGGCGCCACGCCAATTCTCGCGAGGGCCGAGGGGGCAAATCTGGTTGGCGAGCCAGTGATGGCGAGGACCGCGGATGTCGCGCTGCGCGAAAAGCCGAACAATGAAGCTGCGAAGGTCGGGACGATGGCGGTGGCCGTTTGGTACTATGTCCGCAAAGTCGAGGGCGACTGGCTGTTGGTCGACGGCGTCTGGGCAGCGCGTCACGAGGTCATCGGCCGGGCCGCAGCGATCGACCATTTCACGGATGAAATCGAGCGAGACCCGTCGCCGTTCGCGTACGCGTGCCGTTGCCGCGCTTGGACGAACGCAAAGAAGTACGGCAAGGCACTGGCCGACGTTGACGCGGCACTGGATCTGGACCCGAATTATCCGCCTGCCCATTTTGCGCGAGGCCGGGTCCATGCTGAACGGCACGAATTCGAGAAGGCGATCCAATCTCTTGGCGACGCTATTCGGCTCGATCCGAATTCAACGTTATACTATGAGACGCGTGCTGCAGTGCGCCTGGAAATCAAGGAACTCGATAAGGCGCTGGCTGACGCCGACGAGGCTGTGCGTCTGGACGCGCACAGTGCGAGCGCCAGGTCTAGACGCGGACTGATACTAGCGAACCAAGGCAAGTACCGGGACGCGATTGTCGATCTGAGCGCGGCGATTGAGGTCGACCGCGAGTCCGCAATCGACTTCTCCAATCGAGCGGCGTGTTGGGTGGAGCTCAAGGAATTCGATAAGGCACTGGCCGATGCCGAGGAAGCCCTGCGGCTCGACCCGAATGCCGCAGGCGCGTATGGCAACCGGGGGCGGGCCAGGACGGGAAAGGGTGATTGGGACGGCGGCGTGGCAGACGCGAGCACGGCGATTCGTCTCGACCCAAATAACGCGATGCTCTACAACAACCGCGGTGCCGCGCGCTTGCACAAGGGGGAGCACGATCTGGCGCTCGCCGATCTAGACCATGCCCTCCGCATGGATCCGCACCATGTGTTGGCGCGCTGGAACCGTGCGCGCGTGTGGGAGCAGCGAAACAACCTGGAACGGGCCATCGCTGACCTCAGTGAGGTAATCCGATTGATCCCGACGGTCGCGCAGTACCGCAACGAGCGAGCCTGCTGCTGGCGCATGACGGGGCAATACGACAAGGCGATCGACGATGCCACCGAGGCCCTGCGGCTCGACCCGAATTTGATCGCGGCGTACAAGAATCGTTCCTCCGCATTCGCGGCCAAAGGATCGTATGACCACGCGATCGACGACGCGAACTCGGCCCTGCGGCTCGACCCGCAAAGCGCATGGGCGTATGGCACTCGTGGCGGCGCCTGGGCCCGCAAAGGTCAGTACGATCGGGCCATCGCGGACTTCACCGAGGCAGTCGAGATCGACGCTAACCTGTCGTGGTGCTATCGAAATCGCGGCGCTGCGTATCTCCGGAAAGACGATTTCGAACATGCTCGTTGCGATTTCGACCGGTGCATCGCGCTTGATCCGAGCAACCCCATCACCTACGGACAACGCGGCGTAATGTGGGCTCGGCAGGGGAAGGACCGGGCGGCCATTGCCGACCTAAGCGAATTCCTGAAGCTTCGTCCCGATAGTGCCCCCGTTTACGTCGAGCGGGCCAAGCTGCGGCGGAAACACGGGGAACTGGACCTCGCAATCGCCGACTTCACCGAGAGCCTGCGGCTCAATCCCAATCAGGTCGAACTCCTGGTCGAGCGCGGCGAGACCGAGGTTGAGCTGAGAGATTTCGATAAGGGCATCGCCGACTATACAGCGGCCTTGGCACTGAACGAAAAGAACGTTGCTGCGTACCGTTTCCGCGCGTGGGCCTGGGGACAGAAGACCGAGTGGCTCAGGGCGATTGCCGATTGCACAACCGCATTGCAATATGGCCCAAACGACGCCTGGACCCGACGTTATCGCGGTTTCGCGCGCGGCCAACAGGGGCAACTCGACAAAGCGTTGGAAGACCTGGATGAGGCAATTCGACTCGACCCTATGTTCGCCGAAGCGTACGCGAATCGTGCTTGGGTCCACGACCAAATGGGGCACGCGGCCGCGGCCCAACGCGATCGGGACGAACACGTCAGGCTCAATCCGCTAAACGCTCGGCGCCTCTTTCGGCGCGATTGGCCTGGTGATCGATAAAACTCGCGTCATCGCGAATCAGGACGACGCGAGGCAACGGCCGTGCCGGCTGTCGTTTCATTGCAATAGCGTGGAGGCGCGTCGACGATGTCGGGGAGCGACGGCGGGTGACGTTCGCCAGGCGGTTTCAGACCTGCTGTCAATTACTACTGCAACGGACGCGTCCCTAATATGCCGCCCATTGCCTCGGGCTGTCCGTCCGCCCCCTGCCCAATATGCGCACCCAACTGCCACTGGGTTCCCCATGGTCCAACAAACCCAACACCGAACGTCAGACCGTTCAAACCCTGCGTTTCCAGCGCCTCCATCCACTGAAGGAAGTCTTCAAACCCGAGTTCCTGCAGCTCGCCGCCTCCGCTGGGCGGGCCGCCCGAATTGCCGTTGTTTGGGCCGCCCGAAGTGCCGCCGCCGAATCCGCCGCTGAGAGGCAATCCTCCGCCATTGAACGGCCCAGGGGCTGGCCCCCCAACGCCAACACCGCCGCCGACGCCGGGGGATCCTGCACCGCCAGGGGTTGATGGGCCACCGGGCGAGCCCGTTGCGTTGCCGCCGCCTGCCGATCCGCCGTTTACGATACTTCCACTTCCGATATCACCGCCGCCGAAGGCGCACCCGCCGAGGAAGCCGCCGGCTGGAACGGGTGGCGCCACTGGTTTGCCACCGGGGTTTACGCCGCCATTTGCCACCGAGGGCGGTCGACCTGTACCTCCGCCTAGGCTGCCCGGGCCAATCGGATAACCGGTATCGCCACCAGGTTGAGGACCTGCGCCAAGCAAGCCACCCGGCGCAGGTGGAGTTGAGCCAATGGGCGGATCGTATGGCCCGGCAAACGGCGAACCAGGCGAAATTGGCTGGGTCCCCTTCGGCCGAACGTCCGGCGGGATCAAGTCCATGAGGCCGGTTGGATCGACGCCGTTCGTCGTGCCGTTCCCCACATATCGGCTCACGTTCGTGTCACCGCCGCCAAACCCAAGCGGATCCTCGCTGATCCAGCGACCCACGGCCGGATCGAACCAACGATGATCGGCGTAGTCCAGGCCAGTCATGGCGTCGGTGTGGTAGCCGGCGAAGCCGGCCCAGTGGGCGATCGCCGAATTGCTCTCGTAGGCGACCTGGCCGAACGAGTTGTAGACGATGTGGTCGACGACCGCGCTGCTCGTATTGACGACGTCACGCACACTGCCGAGATTGTCGGCCAGCATGTAATCCGTCGTGCCCGCGCTGCCTTGCGTCGTGATGCCTTCCTGCGCCATCACCGCGTCGACGCCGGAAGTAGTGGGCCCGTTGAGAAAACGGTATGTCTCGTTGCCGCTGCCGTCAAACTGGAGGACCGGCAGTGCCGGCGCGTTCGGATCGGCCGTGATGTCGAGGGAGTACCACTGGGAACTGGTGTACGTGCCGCCGCCGGTCGGGTCGATCTCAGTGCCGATCAGGTGGTCGTAGACGTCGTAGACGTAATGCACGTGCCCGGTGAGCACGCTGCTTTTGTTGTAGTAATCGACGTCGGTGAGGCGGTCGCGATAATCGTAGGTGTACGTCGTGAGGTAGTCGTTGGCCGGCGCCGATGAAATGCGCGTGCGGCTGACTCGGTTGCCTTCGTGATCGTACGTGTAGTCGAACGTGCCATCGCTGGTGAGCTGGTTGTTCGTGCCGGTCGTGTAGCCGGTGTTCGTGACGTTCCCGTTCTTATCGAACGAATGGCTCTCGTTGGCGGGCTGGTTCGTGCCCGTGTAAGTGGCCGCGGTCAACTCGTTGATCGAGTCGTAACTGTAACTGGCCGTGCCATCCACGTTGGAAGTGAAACTGGTCACGCGGTTTGCCGAGTCGTAGGCCCAAGACATGTCGTCGAGCGTGGTGGTGCCGGCGTGCGTGTAGTCGATTTGCGTGAGGCGGTTACCGGAATCGTATGAGAGCGTGCCATACGCGATATCGGGGTGCGGGCTTGACGTGGTGGGGTCGAAATTGAGCAGCCCGGTAATTTGGCCGTCAAGATTGTAGCTGTAGCCTACGCCCTTGGGCGCGACGCCGTTGCCGCCAGTCTGGCCCTCCTGCGTGGCCGAGAGCAAATTCTGGTCGGCGTCGTAGGTGTAGGCGTTGAGGAAGTCGGCGGTGCCCGCCACCGTGGCCGTGAGCTGCGTGCGGTCGTTCATCGCGTCGTACGTGCTCGCCAGGACGACGTGGGGCATGTTGACCGTGCCGCTGTTGTCGAGACTGGTCACGCGGCCCAGGTTATCGT
>DATLQY010001080.1:0-2573 GCA_035534975.1 Pirellulales bacterium | reverse complement strand
GCAGAGAACGAGCCGGGGCATTCCTTACGCTCCGCCACTCAGCCACCCCCAGTCGGCGACGTCTGGTTCCGGTTCTGACGATCGCGCCGCCCGCCCAAGCTAACCATCCCTCCTGCCCCCGGCCTTCTGCCTTCTGCCTTCTGCCTCCTGCCATCTACCTTATTCCCCTTCCCCCTGCCCAAAACGACGCGATAGCCTACAATGATGTTGAGGCAGTGTTTCTCGCGACAGGTGCCCGGCCTTGCCAAACTATCCGAGCGGTCTTACAGCACGCATTCAAGCGCTTGCCAGCGGCCCGGTCCAGCGGCGGCTCGCCCACTGGACTACGCTCTTGCCGCGGATCGAGGCCTTTGAGCCCGAACTGCAAGCACTCGGTGACCACGAGTTGCGCAAGCGCAGCCTTTCGATCCGTTACCGGGCCAAGAGCCAAGAGCCGCTCGATCGGCTCATGCCTGAAGCCTACGCGCTGGTGCGCGAAGCGGCGCGGCGGTCGTTGAACATGCGGCACTTCGATGTACAGATGCTGGGCGGGGCGGCCATGCACCACCGCTCGATCGTCGAGATGCAAACGGGCGAAGGCAAGACGCTCACCGCCACGCTGCCGATGTACCTCAACGCGCTGACCGGCAAAGGGGCGCTGTTGGCCACGGTCAACGACTACCTCGCCCGCCGCGACGCCCAGTGGATGGGTCCCTGCTACGAGTTATTGGGAATCTCAGTGGGCGTGATCGAGTCGCAAATGCAGCAGCCGGCCCGGCGAAAGGCCTACGCTTGCGACGTAATTTACGGCACGGCCAAGGAGTTTGGCTTCGATTTCCTTCGCGACCGGCTCTTGCTGCGGCGGATCAACGAGGGATTGACCGATTTCCTGGGCGGCATGCTCGGCCAGAACGGCGACGCGGGCGGCGAACAGCCGGTCCAGCGCGGCGCCCATTTCATCCTGGTCGACGAGGCCGACAGCATCCTCATCGACGAAGCACGCACCCCCTTGATCATCAGCGCCCTGCCCACCGAAGAGGAAAAGATCGCGGTCGAGTGCTACCGCTGGAGCGCCAAGGTGGCCGACGAGTTCGAAGACGAAGAGCACTACGAATACGACCACGAGAAGCAGACGGTCGAGCTCACGCCCGCCGGCCGGCAACTCGTGCGGAACCTGCCCAAGCCCGACGCGATGGACTCCGTCGGCATGTTCACCATCTATGAATACGCCGAGCGGGCAATCAAAGTCACACGGGCCTTCACGCTCGACCGGCAATATGTGATTCGCGACGGCGAGATCGTGATCGTCGACGAGTTCACCGGCCGGCTCTCGGAAGGCCGCAAGTGGCGCGACGGAATCCATCAGGCGATCGAGGCCAAGGAAAAGGTCGAGGTCACCGTGGCCACCGGCCAGGCCGCCAGGATCACCGTGCAGGATTACTTTTTGCGCTTCGAGCGTTTGGCGGGCATGACGGGTACCGCGGTCAGTTCGGCCCGCGAGCTGGGGAAGATCTACGACGTGCATGTGGTGCCGATTCCCACCAACCGTCCGGCGGTGCGGGTGCGACTGCCCGACGCGGTGTTCGGCACCAACGAGGCCAAGTGGCTGGCCATCGTCGAGGAGATCCGCGAACTGCACGCCCTGGGGCGGCCGATTCTCATCGGCACCCGATCGATCGACAAGTCGGTCCACTTGTCGAACCTGTTGAAGCAGGCGGGGGTCGAGCACCAAGTGCTCAATGCCCACCAGATCGCCGCCGAAGCCGACATCATCGCCCGCTCCGGACTGCGGGAGCACGTGACGGTGTCGACAAACATGGCCGGCCGCGGCACCGACATCAAGCTGGGCGACGGGATCGCCGATTTGGGCGGGCTGCACGTGATCCTCACCGAGATGCACGACTCGGCCCGCATCGACCGGCAATTGAGCGGCCGGTGCGGCCGGCAAGGCGATCCCGGCACGTTCCGGCAATACCTGGCGCTCGACGACGACATCCTGCTGGCCGGGTTGGGTCCGGACAAGGCCGAAAAGCTCAAGAAACTGGGCGAATCGCCAGCGGGGCCATTCAACCAATTCGCGAGGTTGTTCCGCAAGGCGCAGCGGATCATCGAACGGCGCCATTTCCGCGACCGCCGCGTGCTGATGTACTACGAGAAGGAACGCAAGAAGCTGCAAAAGCAGATGGGGCAAGATCCCTATCTGGACACGGCAGGCTAATCGTCATCAGAGCAATCGGTGGTTCCGTTGGCTTGATCCTCGCGCTGGTCCAGCGGTCTCATTTCCGGCCACTCGAGTTCTAACGAGTTTCGCTGTTCGCGCGGAACAATGAACCATGAACAATGGCAGTCACACCGATCGCCTCACTTGCATGACGGGGCACTGGACTCCATGTTATAATGAGTTAGGCGGGCAAAACGCATTCGAGGCAAGTCGGCCGAACGATGGCGAAACGGCGTAACATCGACCAGATCCTGCAAGACTGGGATTACCAGCCGGGTGAAGTGGCCGCGCGGGTGGTGCGCGGGCAGGATGGCCGCGAATTGTTGCAGATGCGGATCGACTTGGGCCTGTTGCAGCTCGAGGTCACCGGTCG
>DATLQY010001079.1:0-2791 GCA_035534975.1 Pirellulales bacterium | reverse complement strand
CGGCCGTACAATACGGAGAGTTCATCGAAGGAATCGGTCGCGACGATTCGAATCGCATTATCCAGTCCCGCCGTAGTAAATCGGTGGCCATCTGGACTGAATGCGACACAACGCGGTTCTTCGTGAGACCCGGGCGGTTGGACCAGTTGTCGTCCCGTTTCGGCATCCCAGACGCGCAGGGACTTGTCGCTGCTCGCCGAGAAAAGTCGCCGTCCGTCGGGACTGAATGTTACCGAGTACACCGAATCGTCGTGACCGCGAAGCACCGCTAACTCCGCTCCCGAAACGGTATCCCACAATCGCACGGTTTTGTCGGCTCCGGCCGAGGCGAGGCGTCGTCCATCGCGACTAAACGCGATTGCAAATACCGCGCCATCGTGGCCCTTCAACACGTGAAGTTCCTGATTGAACAAATCGTTCAGATAATGCCATTCGAAATTCCGATAGTCAGTGTCGTTTTCGTTCGCGGGGACTAACGCCGCGAGACGCTTACGTGCGAGTCCTACGTTTCCTGTCTCGTAATCGAGCACGGCGGCATTGATCTCCGCCACATAACGGAGCCTCTCGCTCCATACTTTCTGCTCGGTGGCGACTCTTGCGGCGTTTTTTGCGCGGAGGGCCTCAGACTCTGCCGACGCTGCGCTCACGTTGGCTGACAACGCGAAATAGGTTGACACGGTTGACCCGACGACAAGGCACACAGCAGTTGCCGCGAGTAGCACGGCGACCGCGCGGTTGCGGCGGCACCAACGCCAGGTGCGCTCAGTCCGTCCGACCCGCCGCGCGGCGATCGGATCGCCGCGCAGAAATCGCCGCAGGTCGTCGCGGAAATCGGCCGCCGTGAGGTAGCGCCGCGACGGCTCCTTGGCCATCGCCTTTAAGCAGATCGTCTCCAAATCGCGCGGGATCTGGTCGTTCAACGTCCGCGGCGGGCGCGGTTCGTCATTGAGCACCTGGTGCAAGAGCATCCGCCGGCTGCCGCGGAAAGGAAGCTCGCCGCTCAACAGCTCGTAGAGCACCACCCCCAGGCCATAGACGTCGCTACGGCCGTCGACGCGGGCATGGTCGCCCGCCGCTTGTTCCGGCGACATGTAGGCCGGCGTGCCCAGCACCTGGCCGTCGAGCGTGACGGTGATCTCTCCCTCGTCCCGCCGGGCCAGGCCGAAATCGGCCAGGAAGGGCGCGTAGTGCGTGTCGAGCGCAGCGCCGACGCTCGCCCTACCACTCACCCCTCCGCAGGTCGCCAGTCCAGCAGTCACCCCTCCACTACTTTTCCCGCCACCAGTAGCCAGCAGGATGTTGCTGGGCTTGATGTCGCGATGGACCACCTTTTGCCTGTGCGCGTAGTCGAGCGCGTCGGCTAACTGGGCCACCAGCTCGGCCGACTCACGAAAAGCGGGCCGCCCGCCGCTGATCAGGTCGGCCAGCGTCAACCCCTCGATGTAGTCGCTCACGATGTACGGCGATCGCCGCTCGTGGGCGATCTCGTACACCTGCACGATGCTCGGATGGCGCAAACCTGCCGCGCTGCGCGCCTCTCGCAGGAACCGCTGCTCATCTTCGGGCGTGGGGAAATAATCGGCGCGGGGCACCTTCAGGGCCACGAAACGGTCGAGCTGGGGATCGCGCGCCTTGTACACCTCGCCGAACGCGCCGCGGCCGAGCAGCTCCAGGATCTTGAACCGGCCGATCGTGCCTCCGGGGCCGGCGTTGCGGTACGTGGCAGTGGTGCCGGGCTCGAGGCGAAACGAGCTACCGCAGTTGACGCACGTCACCTCCTTGGGGCGCGGTTCGACCAACTGGATTCGGTTGCCACAGTGAGGGCACTTCAGCCGTCGCGCTCGTTCGGCGGGCACGCGCGGGCCGTCAACCGCCTGGGCGTTTCTACCGGCTTGGAACAGCCGCTCGACGAGCGTCAGCCGCCGCTTGAGGGGCTCGGCAAGGTCGGGATGCTCCGCCAGCACGTCGGCCGGGTCGGGCCGCTCGCCGGCTTGCAGGCGGGCAAGGAATTCCTCGGCGATGGCTTCGATCCGCCGCCGGCCATCGTCGTCGCGAGCGGGGTCGGGGGAGTCGGTCACAGCAATGGCTCCAATTCTCGTTCGAGGAAACGGAGTGCCCTATAACCTAAGACAGGAAATCAGCCCGCGCGCGGGAAAAATTACAACGACCGGCCCAAAAGTGCTCGATGACCCCGTGGGGCAGGTTTCCAAGGGGCCACGCGCCCGCACCGTTTCGGCACAGGTCATTCATTTTCGCCGAAACACGAGGGGATGCAAGCGTGGCGCGACGCTCCACGATCGTCTCGAAGGACTGGTCCGGCTCCCGCCGCCGCGGGCGGCGAGGAGCAGGACCATGGGGGTGACGGCGGGGTTATTGCAGCGGGCGTCGCTAGCCTGGCAAACTGCTTCACCTGCCAGGCGAGCTGGCGAGGGGTCGCTGGTCCTTACCCCACTGAAGTCTGATGCCGTCGGTTCAGTTGCTGAAGCAACGGCTTATGGCTCCATCTCCCTGCCGAGGCTTGTAACAGGGCGGAAAAAGCAGTAGACTCACCTGGAGCAACCGCGTACACGTTGACGTAAGCTACGCAGTGGAAACGGCTTGCGCACCCCTAGCTCAATTGGATAGAGCATCGGTCTACGGAACCGAAGGTTACAGGTTCGAGCCCTGTGGGGTGTAATGACTTACGACGATTCGACATGGCCCGACACCTAATAAACACCCAACGAGCTTCAGCCGGCAACGGCGGCCGTGATTCGTGTTGCGGGCCTCTCGACGTAGGGTGTTTGAAATT
>DATLQY010001078.1:0-6424 GCA_035534975.1 Pirellulales bacterium | reverse complement strand
GGCGACGAGTGCCGAGAAAGACGAGGACCGTCGACACTGGGCTTTCCGGCCGCTGGCACCGATGAGCGTGCCGCAGGTCGCTGACCGAGATCGAGTACGCAACGAGATTGACGCATTTGTCGCCCAGGCGCTGGAACTACGGGAATTGACACCGGCCGCGGATGCCGACCGCAACGCGCTGGCAAGGCGCGTGTTCTTCGACCTGATCGGACTCCCGCCCTCTCCCAACGAGCTCCGGGCATTTTTACAGGACGCCTCACCGCAGGCCTACGAGCGACTGTTGGACGCTCTGCTCGAATCGCCTCACTTCGGCGAGCGGTGGGGCAGACACTGGCTCGACAACGCGGGATATGTCGACGTGCAGGGTCTGGACAATGACGCGGAGATCATCAGCACGGCGGAAAACAAGTGGCTCTTTCGCGACTACGTGATCGCTTCGTTCAACGACGACAAACCGTTCGATCGCTTCCTGCTCGAGCAACTGGCGGGGGACGAGTGCGTGGATTGGCGTAACGCCGATCAATACACGCCGGAAATCCAGCAACTTCTGGTCGCTACGGGGTTCTTGCGCAACAGCCCCGATGACACGAGCTCCATCGAATTGAATCGGAGTGATGTTCACCAAGGGATTCTGGAGCGGACCCAGGAAGTCGTCGCGAACAACCTGCTGGGACTCACCATGCAGTGCGCCAAGTGCCACGACCACAAGTACGAGCAGTTGCTCCAGGCCGACTATTACCGGTGGCAGGCATTGTTTCAGCCCGCGTTCAATCCCGACTCCTGGCTGCGGCCGGCGTCGCGACAGATTCCCGACGTTTCCCTCGCGGAGAAGAAAAGGATCGAAGACCACAATTCGCGCCTCGATCAGCAGATCGCCGGACGACGAGGCCGAATCGCTGAGCTCCGCAAGCCCTACGAGCAACGTTTGCTCGACCTCAGGCTTGCCCAACTTCCGGAATCCATCCGCGCCGACGTTCTCACGGCCGTCCGCACACCGGCCGTCGATCGCAATGAAATCCAGAAGTACCTGGCGGGCAAATTCGACGAATTCATGAAGATCAAGCCCGAGGAACTGGCTGCGATTCTTCCCCAGGCCGACAAGGATGCGACGTCCGATCTTGAAAAACAGATTGCAAGCCTCGACGGACAAAAACGCACGTTCCAGCATTGGCAGGCCGTCTATGACGTCGGGCCCCCGACACCGACTCGCCTTCTGGACCGGGGGGATTATCTAACGCCCGGCGATGAGGTCGCTCCGGGATTGCCGGCGGTATTGGTGGGCGACGCCGCGGCGGGTGACGGTATCGCTGCCCAGTTTGGTTCGAGTGGCCGAAGGCTGGCGCTGGCGAAATGGCTGACCCATCCGAACACGCCCGCCGGCTCGCTGGTAGTCCGCGTCCGCGTGAACCGGATCTGGCTACATCTGTTCGGGCGTGGGATCGTCGAAACGACCGACAATTTCGGCGTGGCGGGCGCGAAACCCAGCCATCCTGAATTGCTGGAGTGGTTGAGCGCGGCGTTCGTCGGCGACGGGCAGCGTTTGAAGCCCTTCCTGAAGCGAATCATGAGTTCGACGACCTACCGGCAAACGTCGGTCCGCAATGACGACCGATCCGAGACGATTGATCCCGGCAACAAGCTGCTCTGGAAGCAGCGGATGCGCCGACTCGAATCGGAAGCCGTGCGCGATGCGATTCTCGCGGCCAGCGGCAAACTCGATCGTTCGATGGGCGGGTCGCCCATCCCAGTCGTGCCCCGACCGGACGGGTCGTTTGTCGTCAAAACGGACGGGCTCGCCTCGCCCACGGCGCAGTACCGAAGGACCATCTATCTGCTCTCCCGACGTAACTATCATCCCACGCTGTTGAATGTGTTCGACCAGCCGAACCTGGCCACGAATTGTTCCGAGCGGTCGACGTCAGCGGTCGTGCTGCAGTCGCTGACCATGCTGAACGACGCCTTCGTCCTGGAACAGGCCGCCGCCTTGGCCGAGAGAGTGATGGCCGAGAGAGTGCCGGCCGAGCAAGTCCAGCCCCAGCAAATCCAAGCCGAGCAAGTCCAGGCCGACCAAGTCCAGGCCGACCAAGTCCAAGCCGAGCAAGTCCAAGCAAAAGTGCAAACCCGGGACCGCTGGCTCTCCGCCGCCTTCGAATTGACCTTGGGGCGAACGCCATCGGAGCGCGAAGCGCGGTGGTGCGTCGCCGCATTGAATCGCGAGGTCGAATATGACCGTCAAGCCGATCCGCGGTACAATGTTACCGAAAGCGAGAAACGCGCGTTGGCAAGGATATGTCACACGTTGCTCAATACGAGCGAATTCCTGGTGGTTCCCTGAAAGGCCGGTCGATTCGACATGATCACCATGAACCGCCGTGAGATGCTGCGGACGTCGGCGCTTGGCTTTGGAGGAGTCGCGTTGGCGGCGCTATCGCAACGTGAATTCGCGCGTGCGGCCGGTGCGACGGCGACGCCAGGAGCGGCCGCGCGTCGAACGCATTTCGAGCCTCGCGCCAAGGCCATCATCATGCTCATGCAGAATGGTGGTCCGAGCCAGATGGATCTGTTCGATCCCAAGCCTGAACTGACGAAGCGCGCCGGCCAGACGCTCGCGGTCGAGACGTTCCAGATGGGGAATTCCGACAAACTCATGGCCTCTCCGCTGGAGTTTCGGAAGTACGGTCAGTGCGGCACGGAGATGTCGCGCATCTTGCCGCGCCTCGGCGCCATGGCCGATGACTTTTGCCTCGTCCGCTCGATGTACTCGGAGCACAACAACCACACCGAAGCGCTCGTCCTGCTGAATACAGGAAAAATCTTCCCTGGCCGCCCCGCCTTCGGCTCCTGGGTCAGCTACGGCCTCGGTTCGGAGAATGAGAACCTGCCTTCGTACCTCGTGCTGAGGGATCCGGAGGGCTACAACACGAGCGGTACGCTCCTCTGGCAGAACGGCTGGCTGCCAGCGGTCCACCGGGGGACTGAAATTGCGACGGCGGGGACGCCCGTGCTCAACCTGCGGCCGCCCACGCCGGTACCGGACGACTTGCGAAGGAACCAACTCGATTTATTGGCACAACTCAATCGCGATCACCGCGACAAGTACCCGCGCGAATCGGACCTCGAGGCGCGGATCAGCAACTACGAATTGGCGGCCCGAATGCAACTAGCGGCCGGCGATTTGCTGGACCTGACGAAGGAAACGGCCGAGACCAGGCGCCTTTACGGCCTGGAGGACCCGGAATCGGCCGGTTATGGCACGCGCTGCCTGATGGCGCGCCGGCTCATCGAAAGCGGGGTTCGGTTCGTGCAGGTCTTTCCCCCCGTGAAGCCCGGCTCCCAGCCGTGGGACGCCCACAGCAACACCAAGACCGAAAACGAAGCCATCTGCAAGAAGTGCGATCAGCCGTCGGGAGCGCTGATCCAGGATCTAAAGCGGCGCGGCATGCTCGAATCCACGATCGTCATCTGGTCGGGCGAGTTCGGTCGGCTGCCCGTCTCGCAAAACGGTTTGGGACGCGACCATAACCGCAACGCCTTCGCCACGATCCTCGCGGGAGGCGGATTCAAGTGCGGTCATGTTCATGGGGCGACGGATGAGGTCGGCTATCGCGCCGTCGTAGACCGGGTGAGCGTGCCCGACCTGCACGCCACGTTGCTTCATCAATTGGGAATCGACCATACCCGGCTTACATATTCGCACGACGGCAGCGAAGAATCGCTGACCGACGCGAGGGTCACCGACGCCCGCGTTGTTCGGGAGGTTCTGAGGTGATTTCCTCGTTCCCACTCTCCGCCGACCCGCTGCGTGAGTGCCCCGAACGCTTCCTCGGACGCTCCGCGTCCCCGTCGCTCAACGGAAGCCAATCGATCGGGTAGGCTCTACCCCGGCCACCGACAAAGTATCATTCTCGTCTTCGAGACCGCCTAGGAAACGATTTGCATCGGTCAGATTGGTCGCGGGCTGTAGTCCGTTTGACGACAGAATGGATGGACCTTTCCAGGAGCGAAATGCGTTCTCCGCCGCAAAGCATTTGCCCATAGCCATTTACGACAAGGCCCGTCCACTTGGCATGGTCCTTGCTCCGTAGTCAATGCGAATGCGGCCCATTCGGCAATCAACGAAACACAATCGAATTCTTGGGGCGACTTGAAAGGACACGATCATGCGGCGCATCTTTTTGGCATTGGCGGTCATGGCCATTTTGGCTTTCACAACCACTTCGGCGCAAGCCCATGGCCATCACGGCGGATACGGACATCATGGTTACGGAGGATACGGTCACGGCTATGGCGGGTATCGCGGCTACGGACTCGGCGGCTACGGCTATGGACTCGGCGCGTATGGACTCGGCGGCTATGGACTCGGCGGCTATGGCGGATACGGCTATGGCTATGGCGGACCGGCCATCTATGGTGGCTACGTGGCTCCCATGTATCCTGCGTATGCAAACTACGGCTACAACCCCGGTTTCGGCGTCAGCATTGGCGGCCGCGGCTTCGGCGCCTCGATCGGGGGCGGTGGTTATCCGGCCTACGGCTATGGCTATCCAGGCTTCGGCTGGTAAGCCCTGCACCTCCAGCGGTCGGGATCGACACTAACCCGCAGCGCAAGCAAGGCACTCGACTACGTGCCTCGCTGGCGCTTCGGGTTAGTGTGCAAATATCACATTCGGGCCCTCGCAATATCAAGACAAAGTCGTGTGGTCGCGAAAGCCGCCGCTGGCGGCTTTCAGCCTTTCCCGCGCCGCCTGGGCCCAGGGGCTGTCGCCGGCCCGCTCGACGAAGGCGCGCCAGTGCGGTTCGGCGTCGTCGCCGCGGCCCAGTTCGTCCAACGTGCGCGCCAGGTGATAGTGCGCGTCGGGGTAGTCGTGATGAAAGGCCAAAGCGCCCTCGAACGCCGCCGCGGCCAGTTCATGCTGCCCCAGTTCGGCCAAGACGCAACCGAGATTGGCCCGCGCCTCGACGTAATCCTCGTCCAGCTCGATTGCCATGTAGTAGCGTTCCCGCGCCGCGGTGATGTCCCCCAGGCGGTAGAGCAACTCGGCGAGCAGAAAACACACTTCGGCGTTCGGGCCACCCGCCGCCAGCGCCGCTCGGTACGTTTCGGCGGCCGATTCCAGGTCGCCATCGTCCTCGAAAACGGCCGCCAACTCGCGCAGCTCGGCGGGGCCAGGCGCGCCGGCCGGCGCGTCTTCAAAGCACACCGCGGGGTCGAGCGCGACGGATGGCTCGCTGGGCTGGCTACCCTCGTGAGGAGCGCTCTCGAAGTCGATGCGGAATTGGCCGCCCGGCTCGAGCAGTCCGTCGCCTTGGCGAAGCAACAGCTCTTTTCCCTCGACGATCACCGAGAGTTGGGCCAATGGACGGGCGACGCCTGGCAATAGCCGGCTGACCGCGGCAAGCTTCTTCTCGATCGCCTGCGGCGAGATGCCCGCCGCCAGGAGTTCGGAGAGTCGCCGAGCCGTGGCCACTTCCTGAAAGTCGAAATAAGCCAGCCGGCGCACCTCGCGCGCCGCTACGATCAGCCCGCGCCGTTGCCAACGGCGTACCACCGCAATCGGCACGCCCGCGAGGTTGGCCAGCATGGCGGGCGTGTAGAGCCGGTGGATGCTCTGTTCGCCTTCGACGAAACCAAGCCGCTGCCAAAGTTGGGTTTCCGTCAGCACATCCAGATCACCGCGTTCGGCCGCCTGGCGCGCGCCGGCGCCCAGCAGTTCCGTCAAATCGGCCAACGGTAGTTCGGCCTCGCCGACCACGATCAGATCGACACCGGCTTCCGGGCGCTCGACGCAGACGCCGCCATGCTCGCGGACACGCTGCTGCGCTTCGCGCTTGGACATGCTGGCCAATTTGCCGACGAATGCAAGACGTGCGCCGGAGAGAGAGGTTGACGGCGGGGGAGAAGAATCGGGCATATTTAGCATGACCTACTCAAACCCCAGGGTCGCTGGTGAATGACACGTTTCGCAGTTTCCGTAAAGTAGTAGGCACACGCCGTGCACCGTAACCTACGGCGAGTGGACATCGACCGGCGTAAAAGCGATCCCGGCGCGCAGGGAGGGTGTGCCTGCTGCCAATGAACTAATTGATTTTGGTATGTGGGTTGGCATTGGGGAAGTGGTTGGCTCCAAGATCGCCCTTGGGAATTTGGCATCGGCCAGGCGCTTGACAACGACTCGGAGACTTTGTAGATTATGCTTGAAGGACTTCGCTCGGCGTTTGCGCGTGCGAAACTGGCGGGAGGTCGGCCCATGGCGCGATCTGCTGAAAAAACGGGGGCGAATGCTTCATTCGACGCTCATTCTAGCGCCCCGCAGGTTCCCTGCAACTCTTACGGCTATCGTTCCAGTTCGCTCTGGGAAGGCAAGTTATCGCTCGGAGAGCTGACGATCTGGACCGGCGCTCCAGGCAAGGGCTTCGTCTCGGC
>DATLQY010001077.1:0-5278 GCA_035534975.1 Pirellulales bacterium | reverse complement strand
TCCAGGGATCGGCATCCTGTGGTACTGGCCACCGTTCGTGATCAGTCTGGCCGGGTTGAGAGCCTGGAACCGCCGCGATCCTTGGCTTTGCGCGGCGGTGGTGGCGGCCGGCCTGGTTTTTTTCGGCTTCATCGCCACGCTGAGCTTCTTCGGCGGCGAGCCGGCCTGGGGACCGCGCTACCTGACGCCGGCTTTCGCCCTGCTCTGGCTGTTCGCTCCGGCCGGCGCCGCCCTGATGAAACGTAAAGCCGTGGTGGGGCTACTGATGGCCGGCGCGATCGTGCAGCTCATGGGCCTTTCGATCGAAACGCTACGGCTCTACCTGGAGCGGCCGTTCGTGCCGGGCTATATGTTCGAAGCGCCGCTGCTCTACTTTCATCCCGCCGCCTCACACCTGTTCCAACGGCCGCGCGAAATTTGGGAGGTCATTCACCTTGACGAGCGGCGGATCGAGGGCTACACGCCCGCCGCAAGGCCGTCGTTCCCCGTGACCGACCACCCCAGCTTCCAAAACCGCGACATGCTCGTGTACCGTGTCTTGAATTCATTCCGACCGTGGTGGAGCAGTCAAAGGTACTTGCCGGTCGAAGTGCGGGCGGTCGACCTCGATCGAACATGGGTGCTGTTGTCGCTGATGGCCGCCGCGGGGTTCGCCATGAGTGTTGCAGCGCTCGGCGGTGCGACGAAGCGGCAGTCAATCGAGGAGCCGCGCGAGACCAGCGCGCCCTTGGAAGCGGCGTTGGTATGACCAGACCCCGTGGGGCAGGTTTCCAACCTGCCGCATGGCGAAGGTATTGAGACTCTCCCCGACCATCGCATATAATTGCGAGAGACCGCATTGGAAATGGTCGTAAGCTCGAGCCATGCCCTCCCCCGCCGATCTGGAAGCTCGCCAAGCTTGGCTCAACGCCTTCCAAGAGGGGCGGAGATTTCGTGGTTTCGTAACGTGGAAGCCACTTGCGCAGGGTTGGGTCAAGGCCAACTTGGAAGGCAACACGCTACGGGAAATGGAAAAACTGCTTCATGATCATGTCGCGGGAGGAGGCACGCTGGATCAGGTTCGTGAACGTCGAAAGGATTGGCTCGATTTTGAGTTTCACTTCGACTTACGATTGGACGTCGGCGGCAAGAAGATCTATGTGGAGACCGTGCTTGTTCGCGCGGACCCGCGGGATCCGCTTGTGGAAATTGTGAACGTCCACCTTGCTTGAGGAACGTATGAAAGACTCGACCGAACAAGATGCTGATCGACCGTTTCCTTGGAGGTGCCCGCACTGCCGCGAAAACGAAGTCTACCCGGCAATCGTGGCGCACACGGCCGAGGTGTTGTTCGACGGTCGTCGTTGCGAGCTCACGGTCCCCGACCTCGCCGCGCTGCGCTGTCGGTCCTGTGCTGAACTCGTGTTCGACGCACGAGTTGACGAACAACTCAACGACGTTCTGCGACGACAATTTCGATTGCTCACACCCTCGCAGATTCGGGATGCGTTCGCGGCGCTCGATATGCCGGCAGGCGAAATCGCCGCCGACCTTGGGGTTGCCGAAGCCGTCTTGTCGAAATGGGCCGCAGGGACACTCATTCAGTCGAGAGCGAACGATCAGCTCTTGCGCGGATATTTTGCGTCACCCGCGGTCCGTTCGGCCTTGAAGACGGCGGTGCGCGACGCGAGCTTCGGGACAATCGCCGTGCTTGCGGCTCCAGCCACCCGCGGGTGACCGAACATACCGCACGCGGCCTCTTAACGTTGCCTCACCCGCTTGCCCATCGGCGCCGCGGCGACGCAGGCCGGGCAAGACAGCCCGCGCTGCCAGTGCCGCCCCAGTTCGAACGTCGGCCGGGAACACGTCGGGCAGGGGACGGCTTCAAGCGCCTCGACCAGCGGATCCCACACCAGTTCGAGGGGCGTGGGCGGTCCTTCACCGACGGACACCTGTGTATGCAAGACCAGTTTCGGCTGCCGTACGACGAGCAGGTTCAAAAGCCGCAGATGGACCCGCAAGGCGCTCTTTCGCGCCAGCTCGTCGATACGCTGCTGTCGCTCGCGCGCCAACGCGTCGCGGCGCGCGCCGAACTTGGCTGTGTCGTCGCCTCGCCCACAGGCGCGCTCGCGCTGTTCGTTCAGCTCGCGTTCCATCTGGCTATAATAACTCGACATGCGGGCCGTCTGCTTCTTGAGCCGGTCGCTCAACTCGCGGCCGCGGGAATTCGCCAGCGCGGTGAGCGTTCGCACGACCTGCTCGCGCGCCAGGCGATAGCCCGCGGCCTTGCCTATGTCGGCCGCGTCGGCCAAGGGCGCGGCGGGCCGCCGCGACAACCGCGCCGGGTCCAACAGCTTGTCGAGGTGCCGCACCTGTCGGCCGTAGTGCAGGTCGATCGCCAGAGGAACGATTTCCTGCTCTTTCTGATCGCTGACGAACGTGGCTTCGAACCAGAACGCCAATTGCCGGAAGTGCAATGCGCGCACGCGATCCACCGCCAGCAAGCAGCCGTCGGCCAAGGTCAAACCGCGGACGACGCGCGCGGCGAGGTTGTGTGGCGCGAGGTTCGATCCCACCATACAAAGCTCGACGTGCCGGCCGCGGCGCAATGCGTCGCTCAGGAAAGAGTCGACCAATGGCGTGCCAAAACTGGCCAATTGCGCCCTCGGATGTTCCGGCAGGGCCTCGGGATCGAATGCCACTCGGACGACGCCACGTTCATCGGCGGCGCCTGCCGCCTCCGGCGGCAGAAGCAAGTCGTAGACTTGGGGTTCGACCTCGTCCCAGACGCCGTCGATCGCCTCGACATAGTCGCGGACGAAGTCTTCGAGAACGGTGCGAGGCGACATACGATTTCCGATCTTGGATTTTGGATTTCGGATTCCCTCGTTCCCAACGCTCCGCGTGGGAACGTGCGTTTGGACGCTCCGCGTCCTGACCTCGCGCATCGGCGCGTTGTCGGATCTCGCCGCCCTATGGGGCCGCGGAGCGGCCGGGGAGGCATTCCCACGCGGAGCGTGGGAACGAGGCACCCCTCACCACTCACCCCTCACTAGTCTCACTCCGGCGCGAATCGTTCGCCAAACAACTTGTTGTCGTGGCTGCGTTGCCGCAAATAGGCGTCTTTGGCAGCCAGCAGGCGGTCGCCCAGCGCCTCCATGCGGCGGGCAAAATCGGCCGTGTCGTGCGACTCGGCCCAAAGGTCGGCCACCAGGTCCTGGAATTCCTGCTCTTCGTCGAGGTTACCCAGGATCATGTCGATCTCGCCGATCACCATCTCGAACATGCAAAGCTTGGCGTCCAACAGGTGCAGCACGGCTTCCTCGACCGTTCCCGAGGCCACCAGGTTAAAGACGTGGACGTCGTGCGTCTGGCCGATGCGGCTCAAACGGCCGATGCGCTGCTCGATCTTCATCGGGTTCCAAGGAAGGTCGAAGTTGCAGACCGCGTGGGCGAACTGAAGATTGCGCCCCTCGCTGCCCGCCTCAGTGCAGAGCAAGAGCCGCGTTGGGCCCCGGAATCGGGCGATGGCCTCCTCCTTGGCCATCCGCGTCAGTCCGCCGTGGAACAGCGCCACCTCTTCCCCGGCCGCGGCCAGGCGCGCGGCGAGCAGATCCTGCGTCGCGCGGAACTGCGTGAAGATCACCAGCTTGTCGGGGAACTCAGCCGCCAATTCGAGCAGCCGATCCGCCTTGCGGTTCGTCGTGAGGTTGCGGGCGCGTTCAGCCAGGCTACCGAAGCGCTCGCCGATCGCGCCGGCGAAGTGCGCGTTGACGGCCAGCTTTTCCAACGTTCCGGCGGCGGCCTGGCTGCTGGAACCGAGCGCCATTTGCAGCGAGACCAGCGCCAAGCGCGTCTGGGCCGCGCGACCGCCGCCGGCCAGGTGCTCACGGACCAATCCGGCCACCTCGTGGTAGAGCGAGCTCTCGTCCGCCCCCGGCGTAATGCACTCGGTCTTGGCCCAGCGCCGCGTGAATTGCAGGCCGACGGTGCCGCGCCGGTTTCGGACCATGACCTCGGCCAGCAGTGTGTGCAGCTCTTCGACGTTCCGCGGCGAGAGCTTGTCGCGGCGGTCGACGAATTTGTGCTGGAACTGTTTGGCCGTGCTCAACAGGCCCGGCTCCAAAAGCGTCACCAGGTTGAACAACTCGTCAAGATTGTTCTGTACGGGCGTGGCCGTCAAAAGCAGCATAAATTGTTTTTGCAACTCGCTGGCGAATCGCCAAACTTGCGTGGTTCGGTTGCGCAGGTGGTGGGCCTCGTCGACGATCACCATGTCCCAGCGGCGGGCAGTGATGGCCGAGCGGTGCGGCTCGCGCTTGGCGGTATGGATCGAGGCCACGACGCGGTCGAACTCGCCCCAGGCCGCGGCGCCGCGCTCACGGAACGACGGGTCGTCGTGGGAGGTGAAGTCGAGTGAAAACTTGCGGCGCAGCTCCCCTTGCCACTGCTCGATCAAGGAAGGCGGTACAAGCACCAGCACCGAGCGGACAAGTCCGCGCAGGTGCAGTTCTGAGAGCACCAGGCCGGCCTCGATCGTCTTGCCCAGGCCCACCTCGTCGCAGAGCATGGCTCGGCCGCGGAAGCGGTGGAGCACGGTCTTGGCGGTCCGCACCTGGTGTTCGAGCAGCTCCATGTCGCGGACCAGCGGCAGGCACATCAAGCGGTCGAAACCGGCGTGCGTCGCGAGTCGCGCTGCGCGCAGCGCCAACTCGAACTGCGCCACGTCGGCCGCGTCGTCGCCGTGACCAAAAAGCAGTTCGCGGTCGCGCTCGCCTTCCAGCAACAGGCGGACACCGCGATCGGTGAGGCATTCCTCTGTTTCCAGCGGTTCGGCCGGTTCGGCGAGCAGGCGAAAACTGCCAGGTCCATCGCACTCGAGCCAGGTGGCAGCCTGGGGTTCTTCGGCGCACGCGCCTTTCAGGGCCAGCTCTCCTTTGGCGCCGTCGAGCGACCAAGTCAACTCGCTTCCCGCGGAGTTGGTCACTCGCCGGATCGGGGTGACTCCTCCGGCGAACCAGTCGGGTAGCGAGAAACGTCCTGGCGCGCCGGCGGGCTCCAGTGGCAGGCGGTCGCCCGGCTCGATGTCGAGCCCACCGCTTTGAGCTAGCAGCGAAGCGTTGAATTGGGCCAAGCCGTTTACCCTCCGTGGCAAGTTCATCCGTGCCGCCAAGTCGTGGCGGCATGGCAATTATTATAACGATGCGGTGCGGTTTTGCCAGCCGTCGATCCTTCATGCGTCCGATTTTGCCGCGTGAAATGTGGTGGCTGGCGGCAGAGCCTTAGCGATGCCCCGGCT
>DATLQY010001076.1:0-9220 GCA_035534975.1 Pirellulales bacterium | reverse complement strand
CCAACCAGCGCGGCAACCGGATGTCGCAGCAGTTGGGTTTCCGGTTGCCGGGCCCACGTCCTAAGCCGGGCGATGTGTGGCGCGACCCCGATTCGGAGGTCGTTTACTCATCCACGGCGGTCAATTCCATCGAGGTCACCGCCAGCGGCCCGGTGCTGGGTGAAGTCGTCAGCCGGGGCCGCTTGCTCGATTCCGAGGGCCAATTACTGGCCGGCTTTCGCCAGACCGTTCGTCTGGCCGGCGCATCGCGCGTCGTGTCGCTCGACATCGAGCTGGACGTGCGGCAGGAACCTCGCTCCGATCCGTGGGGCTCCTACTACGCCTCGCGCTTTGCCTGGGGCGACGAATCCGCCGAGCTATGGCGGAGCGTGGGCCTCACCAGCCAGGCGACCGAAGCGAAGAACCTCGAAGCGCCGCACTTCATCGAGATCCGCGCCGAGAAATCGCGCACGGCGATCCTCACCGGCGGCTGGCCCTATCATCGCCGCGTCGGCGCTCGCATGCTCGACAGCCTGCTCGTGGTGCGCGGCGAAACCGCGCGGCGCTTCCAATTGGCGATCGGCGTCGGCCTGGCGCACCCGGTCCACGCGGCGCTCGACTTGCTCTCGCCCGCCGTCGTCGTACCCGCCGTCGCGGCGCCTTCGGCGCCGGGCGGCGCCGGCTGGTTGTTTCATCTTGACGTCAAGAACATCGTCGCGACGCACTGGGAGCCGCTCGGCGCGTCTGCGAGCGACGGGGCGTCGCCGGCGGGTTGCAACGTCGGTTTCCGCGTGCGGCTGCTCGAAGCGGAGGGTCGAGCTGGTTCGGTTCGACTGCGCGCCTGCAAACCGGTGTCGACGGCGCGGCACGTCGACTTCCAAGGCCGAACGCTGGCCGAACTTTCCGTGGAGGGTGACTGCGTGCAGTTCGACTGCGGCGCCTACGAGTGGATCGAGATCGAAGCCCTTTGGGCTTGATGGGTGCGGCACGCGTTCACTCGATGCGATGTTTTTTTGATTATTCCGCGAATGAATCGCGGACATAATGCGCCCCTTACGGCTCTCTAGGGTGGTATCCATTCGCCGCCGCGTCGGCTAGGGTGGCTCGCGTCCAAGCGGTGGAGCACACGAAAAGCGCGCCCCGCGGCTTGGGCCTTCTATCGACTACTGTGTCGTGGCGACGGACCGTGTCGTTCGTTGTCGCACCCGCGCGGCCCGTTCGTTTCGTGCCGCGCGATGGGCAGGCCGGTCGTCCGCGCGCGGACGTCCGGTGCGTTTGACATCGTCCCACCTGAACTCTGAACGGAGGCCGAGAATGTATCGTCTTACCTGGATCGCGCTGTTGTCTTGCGTCGGGCAATTCGCCCCGCTCGTCGAATCCCGCGTTGCGGCTGCGGATGCCGCGGACCAAGACGCCGAAGCGCCGGCGGCGCAACCGCGGCCCACCGAAACGCCGAAGGCGTCGTTCCATTTGATGTCATCCGAGCGAGAAGCCTTGTTTCGAAAATGCCTGCCCTTGGTGGACGACGCGCCCATCGCGGAATTGTTGGCCGACCCGCGCCTGGTGCTTTACAGCGACAGTGAAATGCCCAAGGCTTACCAATTCTGGGACGGAGCGTTTCCGGGCGTGCATAGCACGAGCTACAACATTTCGGCCAACGGCGGCGAGCCGTTTGGCAACGGCAATCGCGAGTTTCCCTGGGCCGCGCCCGCCGGTACGCACCGTGCGCAGCGCGTCACGTCGTTCCGCTTCTTTCGCTTGCCGCAAGGCGACGACGGCCGCGTATTGCCCGTGGTCTGGTACCGCAAGCGCTTGAGCGGCGACAACTCGCTGGGTTACGCCTGGACTTTTCCCGTCGGCACGTACTTCGGCGAGGTGCTCTTGCTCAAGGGGCCCAGCGGCCTCGACTACACGTTCGAGGTGCGGGTCCGCCGGCGCGCCGAAGGCTATTGGCAAGTTGATGCCTTCCGCCCCTTTCCAACCGCCGCCGGCCTCGCGGCGCGGATCAAGGAATTGCGGCCCGATTGGCAGGACCGGCCGCAACTGCTGGCGCTTTGCGACCATCTTGACGGGCCCCGCAAACTCCCGGTGCTGTCGTTGGCCGATCGGCAGCCGGGGCAGCGCGTGTTTCAGCAGGCGATGGGCGTCGACGAGCTTCCGCCCGTGGGCGACGACCGCCTGGTCGAGGAATTGCTGACGGGCACGCCGTTCCGCTCGGCGCTGGGCGAGACTTGGCGCGATGACGACGGCGGCGGCCAAACCTGCGCGCCGACCACATTGGCTTCGTTTCACGTGGTGCCGGTGAATTACGACGCCGGTTTCATCGCGGTGGACAACGCGTCCTGCATGCGCTGTCACGCGACGGCCAACACGTCGGTCCGCGAGTTCAACTCGGGCCGTGATTGGTACGGACGCGTGCGTGGGTCGGACGGCATCTTCTCGTTTCATCCGTTCTCGCTCGACAGCATCAGCGACAACGGCTACGCGCGCCCGGTGCGCATGCGCCGCGAGCTGGAACGCGCCGGCTTGCTCGAAGCGTTCGATTCGGCGCGGCACCCGAGCAGCGTCTACCAGACGTTGTTGAATTCGCGCGAGTAGCGCTAGCCCGCCTTACGGAACGCTTCGACCTCGAACGGGTTGTCGCGGTACGGATCGCGGCCGCGGAGCCGGAGCACGAGCGACGCGAGCAGATAGGCCGGGATCAGTAACGGTCCCCATCGTTCGTACTGTCGGACATGCACGAGCTCGTGGTTGCGGACTACGTCCAGACCTGCTCCGGTCACGCCCAGCACCGTGTGACCGAGCGTCATGGCGATCGGATTGACCGGCATACGTTCGAGCAGCCAGCGGGCGGCGCCGCCGTGGAATTCCAGCACTCCGCTCCGCCGACGGGCAGCGCCACCACTGACCAGCGTCGCCAGCCCGACCGCCAGTCCCAACGCCGATGCCGGCGAGGCCCATACGATCGCCGCCCATTGTAGGATCACCGTATCATTTGTCGTTGGAGTCCCTCTTCGAAAGCGATCAAAACGGTGGCAACCATGTTACCGGCGTAGACCAGACCCCCACATTCACTATATTCGGTGGGAAAACGCTGGGATACTCCTCTCTAGGAGATCGAGGTAGAATGGAATCGGGCTAGAATGAAAGGGCTGAAAAAGTGAGTCTTGACGATGTCGTGATCGAGGGCAACCTCAAACCGGATGGTACGCTGGAGCTGGATCAGAAACCAGGCCTGACGCCTGGTCGCGTGCAAGTAACCGTGAAACCCCTAATTCTTCCGACGGTGGTATACCGCGGCTTGGTGGAAGTGATGGATGAGATTCGTCAGGCCCAGCGGGCCAGGGGATACCAGGGACGGACCCTTAGGGAAATGCAGGTCGACGAGATGACACGCCAAGAAGAGAACGAGGAGTACGAGCGACGCTCCGAGCAGTTATGGGGCGGTCCCCTGCCCCCCACCGGGAGATAGGAGATCACAATCGTGCTTGTCTATCTCGACACCTGCATCTTCATCTACTGGATCGAAGGGCCGACTCCTTTCGACGTCCGTGTGCGGACCCACCTCGCAAAACTGCAGGCGGCGGGGCATCGTTTCGCTATCAGCGAACTCTCTCGACTAGAATGCCTCGTAAAGCCGCTCGGCGTCGGCGACGCTGCTTTGCTCCTCGACTATGAGCGAATGTTCCTGGCCCCGAATGTTTCCTTCGTGCCGCTGGATGCCCCCGTTTATGAGCGCGCCGCGAACATTCGCGGCGTTCGTCGATATGCCAACGGCAGTCGCTACTCCGCTCTGGATGCGCTGCATTTGGCGGCCGCCGTGCAAGCGGGTTGCACGTCGTTTTTAACCAACGATCATCGTTTGGCGGGCTTTCTCGACATCGCAGTCGACGTGCTGCCCTGATCGAAGTCCAGTCGAATGAAACTAAAACAGTTGCAATTGGCCGCTGGCCGTTCGCGGCGACCGGAATTGCGCCACATCCATTTCCGGCAGGCGGCGGTCGAGACCGAACCGCTGGGAAAAGACCTTGAAGTTCTGGGCGATCTGCCGGGCATAATTCCCTTCGCCGCGCATGCGCCGGCCGAATTGTGAATCGGTCAGTTTGCCGCTTCGAGTCGAGCGGATCAGTGCCTCGACACGCTCTTTCTTGCTCGGGTGGTTTTCTTCCAGCCAGGCGCGGAAGACCGGTTCGACGGTGAGCGGCAGCCGCAACAAGACGTAGCCCGCCCCTGTCGCACCGGCTTGCCGGGCGGCTTCTAAAATGGCGGGCGTTTCGTGGTCGGTCAGGCCCGGAATGATGGGTGCGACCATCACGCGCACCGGTATCCCTGCAGCGGCCAACACTCGTACCGCTTTGAGCTTTGCGGCTGGCGTGCTGGTTCGTGGTTCCATCGTTCGTGCAAGCTCCGCATCCAGGGTCGTCACGCTGATATTGACGTGAACGAGCCGCGCGGGGCCCATCTCGGCGAGCAGGTCCAGGTCGCGCAGGACGAGGGCGTTCTTCGTGATGATGGTGATCGGTTGGCGCGCTTCCGAGGCGACTTCGAGGCAGCCGCGAGTCAGGCGAAATTGCCGCTCGGCGGGCTGGTAACAATCAGTGACTCCCGAAAAGGTGATCGGCTCCGGCTGCCACGACGGCCGGGAGAGGAACTCCCGAAGGAGCGCCGGCGCGTCGTGCTTTACCAGGATTTTCGTTTCGAATTCCAGGCCGGCGTTTAGTCCCAGGAATTCGTGGTAGGGCCTCGCGTAGCAATAGCTGCACCCGTGCTCGCAACCTCGGTACGGGTTCACGTTGTAGCGGTAGGGAATATCGGGGCTGTCGTTTTCGCTGACGATGCTCTTCGACTCGTCGGGCAGGTACTCCGCCGTCGAGGGGGCCTGGCCGGCCAGAAACTCCTCGTCGTGCTCCAATTGCTCGAAATCGGCCGCATGGCGCGTTTTTTCGAACCGGTTGGGTGGGTTGATGTGCGATCCGCAGCCTTTCGGTTTGTAGGGGTTGGTCATGGCGCATCCCCGTGGAAGGATTGGCGGTCGTCGAACACTTCGTCGCGCGTCGTCGCGAAGTGATTTGCCGGCCGGCCCTGCGCTGCGCGGCCGAAGGCCGGAGGTGGGATGCGTCGTTCCATGTCGGACAGTATATCCGATCGCAAGCGATGGGCGACCGGGAGATGCTTGCGTAAGCCCCGCCGCGCCCGTATAATGCTGCCGCGTAACCATGTTTCGTCGAGCAATGCGCAGTGTCTGAAACGTCTCCGAGCAGCGAGTTGCCCCCCGGGCTCGTCCACTCGGCCGCGGACAATCCATACATTTCTCCCACGGCCCGCGATGCCAGCGACGTTCCGGTGGCCTCCGAGATATCGCAACCATTCATCGTGACCGAGCCTCGCTGGGGCTTTTGGGCCACCATCGCCTTGGGTGTGGCCGTGGTCTGCGTGTTCCTAGGGCTGCAGACGGTGGTGGTAATCCCTTTCGTCATCGTCAAGATGGCCACTGCCGACGGCAAGGCCGACCCTACGGCCATGGCGGCCTCACTCGGCTCGGACGGCCTTCTCCTCGGGCTGGCCACCTTGGTTTCAGTTCCACCGTCGATCGGCCTCGTCTCCTTATTCGCCAAACTGAAGCGTGGCGCGACGGTGCGAGGACACCTCGGCATCCACGGTGTTTCGCCTCGCGTGGCGGGCCTAGCGATTGGCGCCGTGCTCGTTTACGTTGCCGCGGCCCAGGTACTTGGTTACGCCTTGGGTTGGGACGGGTCGACGTTCATGGTCGATGCCTACACAACAGCGGCCTTTCTGCCGCTCTTATGGATCGCGCTGGTCGCGTTGGCACCGTTGTTCGAGGAGATCTTCTTCCGCGGCTTCCTGCTCGAAGGGCTCCGCACTTCGCGCTTGGGCCCATTCGGCGCGGTCGTACTCACGTCGTTTGCGTGGGCGTGCGCGCACATCCAATACGACGCCTATTATATCGGGGTCATCTTCGGGGGCGGTCTGCTGCTGGGAACGGTCAAGCTCCGCACGGGCTCCACATTGCTGGCCATCGCGATGCACGCTCTTTGGAATGTGATTGCGATGCTTGAGGTGGTGGTGTACCTCCAGATGAATGGAAACGGCGTGGGCTGACGCGCTTTCCACGAACAACACCAGCAACCGCCGCTCGGGCCGGCATCCGCAAGGAAGGTCAGTGGCAATGCGGTCGGCAGGCGTGATCTCATCAGGCTGAAAAACGCTGGAATGCCTAACTCAACGCCGCGGTGACCTTGGCGGCCAACTCGTCGTGCCCCACGCCGCGAACCAAAAACCGTTTCTGAGTCGTAGTCTCGCCGGCCAGTAACTCGAACTGCGACTTCTTCAGCGACAACCCTCGGCTTAAGAGCGCGATGATTGCCTTGTTGGCCTTTCCCTTCTCTGGCACTTGCGTCACCGAAACCTTGAGCTGCCCGTCTTGCGTCCCATAAATCTCCGAACGCCGGGCGCCGGCGTGAGCCCGCACCGGCAGAATCGTTCCAGCGGGGTGCGCCTCGAGCGCAATCATACGTTCCTCCAACCTCTCGATGAGTGCCGCGCCATTGCGACGCGGGCTAAAGCCCACGCTACGGAATGCCAAATCCTACTCCAGCCCTTCGAAAAGCGCCGTGCCGACGCGCACGAGCGTCGCCCCCTCTTCGATCGCCACTTCGTAGTCGCCGCTCATCCCCATCGACAACTCGTCGAGCGACCAGCGTCCCGCCCAGGCCGGCCGCAGCTCGTCTCGCAATCGCCGCAGCGCGGCGAACTCGCGCCGCGCCTCGTCGAGGTCCCCCTCGCGGCCGGCCATCGCCATCAGGCCCTTGATTTCGATCCGCGGCAGCATTGCCAACCGGTCGGCCAGCGGTCCCAATTCACCTGGCTTGAAGCCGTGCTTCGCGGTGTCGCCCGAGACGTTCACCTCCAACAGCACCGGCAATCGATCGCCCTTGGCAAGGGCCGTTTCGGCGTCGAGCGCCTCCAGTAACCGGAGGCTGTCGCCAGAATGGACGAGCGACACCAGCGGCAGCGTGCGGGCAACCTTGTTTCGTTGCAAATGACCGATCAGGTGCCAAAGGACGCCGGCCGTTTCCAAGACCGCCGCCTTCCGCCAAAGTTGCTGCGGCCGGCTCTCGCCCAACTCGCGGCATCCCGCCGCGATCAGATCCCGAGCATCCTCGGCTCCGACGTACTTGGTGACCGCCACCAACCGCACGTCGTCCGGCGAACGCCCCGCGCGGCGTGCCGCCTCGGCCATGCGGCCCCGTACCACGCGCAAGTTTTCGGCGATCCGGTCAGCACGGGAAATCATGCCTCCATGTTACTCGATTTCCATGATCGGTTCGACCTGGCCATCGCGGAAGAAGCGGGCCGCCAGGAATTCCGTCACCAGGTGATGGCCCAACAACGTGCGGCTGCCCGGCGGGCCGAGCGACCGGTAAAAGAGCCACTGCTGCGCGCCCACCTGGGCTCGGTAGCCGACGGCCACTTCAGCCTGTACGATCCGGCGGTCTTGAGCCACCGTCAGCCTCCGCCAGGTCGCCGGACGAGCGAGGCGGCGAGGCGCGAAGTCGATGAAGAGCGGCGCGAATAGCGCTCGGGCGGCGATGGCCGACTGCCGCAGTTCGAGCTGGCCGCCGTCGAAGGCAAGCCCGTCGCCGCGTGTGCCGGCGCTACGCCATTCGGGCAGAGCCAGCGGCAGCACCAAGGCGTGCCGGCGGTGGCCGGACGGGCTGGCCAATAAGCCCTCGTTGGTCTCACTGGCCGCTGTGAAGCGAACGTTCGCCGCCAAGGGGGTCGGCCCTCGGTAGGCGATCGCCTTGGGCCGTTTACAGATCACGGCGTCGGCCACGAATAAGAAGCGGTCGTGTCGTGCCAATAGCACATGACGCTGTAAGCGCGCGGCACCGGTAAGCTTTTGCTCCAGTTCCAGATAGTCGGCATCGTCGTCGGAAACCCAGCAGACGTTCTTCCAGGACGAGGCGGCATCCAGTACTTCGCCGTCGAGACGCACCTCGGGCTGCCAATTGCCCGACCAGAGCAACGTGCGGCCGCGGATCAGCTCAGTCTGCAATTGCCGCTCTCCGTAGCGTACGGTCAGTCGCGCATCGGACCCCGTCCAGCCCGGCCGCAGTACAGCCAATCCGGCCGTTTCCGAATTTCCCTGCCAGGCTTTCATGGACCCCAAGTTCATGGATCACAACCCTAGCGAGCCAGCGACCATGTGACAAGGCTCCCCGACGGGTTGAACCCAAGTTGGCCCGCCGGGTATGCTACGGTTTGTGCGGAAATTGTGATATGTTCCCACCAGGCCCCAATGAGGAAACGTGCCATGCGGATTCGCCGGCAATTGTCGTGGACGTTGGGCTTGCTGTTGGTCACGGCTTGCGCGCGGGCGGATGAACCTGCCACGCCAGTAGCCGTGGTTGACAAGGGCCGTCAACCTACCACACGCGCGAAAGATCCCGAGGGAATGAGACGTCTCGATCGCGAGGCCCCGGTCTGGATCGACGTCAAGCGCAAGCGGGTGGTGATGGTGGCCGAGGTTTGCTTGCGCGAGGGACAGTTGGAGATGTTCGCTTGCCCCAAGGGGACCAAGGAGCACGAGTCGGTCTTGAGCGTGCCGGTCAGGGCGTCAACAGTGCATGCCGCGCTCTTGGCCGTCGGGGCGGTGCCGGGCAATCCGGCCCACTGGGCGCCCGAATTCGAGCCGGCCCGCGGCACGCCGATCGAGATCACGCTCTTCTGGACTGACGAGCAGGGAAATCGGCGACGCGCGCGGGCCCAAGACTGGATTCGCCAGGCGAAATACCTCGGCGGCATGCTCGGCGACCTATCCACTCGGGTCCCCTATTGGGTTCGCCGAATCAAGATCGGCGAGGCCATGGAGCAATCGTGGGTCTTTGGAGGAAGCGAGCTGCGCGTGGATGAGCAAACCGGCGCGAAGATGTACCTGGCTGATTACGGCGAGTTCATCTGCGTATCCAATTTTCCCGCGGCGATGCTCGACGTGCCCGTCGAAAGCTCGGACAAGGCCGGTGAGCTCCAGTTCGAAGCGTACTCCAGTCGCATTCCGCCCCTGGGAACCAAGATCACGCTGGTGCTCACTCCCAAGCCGGAGAAGATCACCAAGGAAAAGCGGGAGACAAATGCGGAGGAAACGCGCGCGGAAGGCGCGGCGCCGGAAAACCGCTAGGCGAGCGTTGACCCAACAATCGGTTTATGTCGCGAGCGACTG
>DATLQY010001075.1:0-12869 GCA_035534975.1 Pirellulales bacterium | reverse complement strand
GACATGGCACGCTCGCAGGCAATTCAACGCAACGCCACAGTGCATGATGTCGCAGTGCATAGAGTCACATCGCGCAAAGCCACAGCGGCGGCTTCCACCGGCGCAAACGCCACCATGCCGAAGCGGCGCTCGCGCGCGCCGCGGCCGACAGGCGCCGAAGTAACGCTCGGCGCCGCCTATTGGGGCGTGACCGACGCTGCGCGGGGGCCCTTGCCTCCCGACCCGCCGCCCGCCTCGACGGTGTACTCGACGTGCTGTCCCTCGGTGAGGTTGTCGAACCCGTGGTCGGCCACCGTCGAGTGGTGGAAGAACACGTCGCCCCCCTCTTGCGCCTTGATGAATCCGAAGCCCTTGTCGGCGACAAGTTTCTTGATCGTACCTTGCGGCATACCGGCCACTCCTTCACACACGAAAACACGTGTCGCTCGTGCGCACTGCGCGGCGACGGCCTCGGCCGCCACGGACCTACCCCTCCCCTCGCGGCAGCCACTGGCATGCTAGCGTAGAGAACTTCGCGACCGGAATCAAGCAAATCAGCCCAGAATTGGCCCAAAAAAATATAACCACCGGGGGGGGCGACGCCCGCTCGACTCCGCCGACCCACTGCGCGGTATCCCGAAAACATCTTCTACTTCTACCGCTCCGCGGCCCCACCCACATCGAATGCCGTTCGGGTATGGGACGCGGAGCGTCCGCGGAGCCGTTCGGGGCACCTGCGCAGCGGGTCGGCGGAGCGTGCGAACAAGTAAACCGGGGGTGGCTAGAGTGCGATTTGCACCAGCCGGTGGGTCGGCACGGGCCGGCCGGGGCGGAAGCTCTGCGTTTGCCGGAACGTGCATTTCGCACCCAGCCGGGCGGAGGTCTCTTCCAATACGGCCCGCACGTGCTGTTCCAGCAACGCCGGGTCGAGCGCGACGCGGGCGTTGACGATGACGTTGGCCTCTCGCACGCGGCAATTCGAGGGCAACGAAAGCTCGGCGGGCGTCCAACTGCTAACCAGGTTCGCCACGCCGTAAAACCCTTCCCAGAGCCCGATCGTTTTGAGATGGGCGGTCTCGGCATTCTCGCTCTGGAGGCGCCGGCGCAGGCCCTCGATGATATCGAGCAAAAGCGCATCGAGGGAGAATTCCGCGTCGCCATGGACGACGAGGCTGCTGTTCAGCCAGCCCAGTTCCGCCTCGCCTTCGGCGTACGTGTCGTAGTCGAGGGCCAGCACGCGCCGGCCGAAGTTCCCCGTTTGCGCGACGTAATCGAACAACGCGTCGAAGCCGTCCCCGGTTTTCGCCGAGACGCGCAGCGCCGGCCGGTCGGGGAACTGCGATTCCAACATCGACACCAGCTCATCGATCTCGGCGGGCGGGAGCACGTCGATCCGGTTGACGATCAAGAAGTCAGCCTCTTCGAGCTGCTTGCGAAAAATGTATGCGGCCTTGGGTGAGAATCCGGCCTTGCCGCGACCGGAGAGGATGCGCTGGCCGTGGCTGGGCTTGAGGATCACGCCGTAGGGCGCCACGCTGAATTGCTGTCCGAGCAACTGCTCGAGCGGGCGGATGACCGTGGCCACCAGGTCGGTGCAACTTCCCACCGGTTCCGTGAGAACGACGTCGGGGCGCTCGGTGCGGCCGAGACGCTCGACGGTGGCGGTCAACTCGTTGAAGTTGCAGCAGAAACAAGCTCCAGGAACTTCGCCGACGTTGAACCCTTGCGAGCGCAGGCTGTGGGTATCGACGAGGTCGGTGGCCTGGTCGTTGGTGACGATGCCGACCTTTTGACCCTGGGCCTGGAACATCCGCGCCAAGCGGGCGATGGTCGTGGTTTTTCCCGCCCCCAGGAACCCGCCGACCATCACGAATCGAATTGCGTCCATCGTTTTTTCCCTGTTGGGGTCAATCACTCTTAGTTGAATTGGTTGTAATCCGAATCGTGACGCAAATCAACCAGGGCCGAATGATCCGCGCTAATCCGTCCTTGACGCGATTTAAAGGACAAACTCTTCCAACCTTGCTTTCCGCCTCTCCCAGTCCGGCATCGAGCGGGCAAGAAGCCGATGGAATGCCGCGCTGTGGCTGTGGATTCGCAAGTGGCAAAGCTCGTGGGTAATGACGTAATCCACGCAATGCACTGGGACTTTGATCAGGTCCAAGTTCGAGAGCACATTGCCCGCCTTCGTACAACTCCCCCAGCGGTGGGTCATCCTGCGGATCGTCACACGCGGTTCGCGGGAAGGCCTCAGCGACGCTTAATGATCAAGACAAACCCGTAGTCGGTGGCCCAAAACTCGCTCGGCATGTTCGCGATACCAGTGATCCAGTAAGACTTTGATACGTTTGGCGTCATCGCGGTTGCCGGTCCAGACGTGCAGGAACGCGCCAACGAGCTTCACCGTCTCCGGCGCGCCCTGACGGACCTTGAGCCGGAATTGCCGGCCAAGGTACAAGTGAGTTTCGCCCGACACGAATCGTGGGGCGGGGCGCGTTGGCTGGAATTGCTCGAAGTACCGCCATTGCCGCAGAATCCAAGCGGTTCGCTTCTCGATACGCTGGAGAATCGGCTCCTTCGCGCGCCCCTCGGGCGCGACGACTTGCAATCGAAGATCGGGATGGACCGTGATGGCCAGCTTTTTTCGCTTGCGGTATTCCAAGCGAAACGCAATGCGCCGCCCGCCGTACGTAAGCACGTAACCGCCGTCCGGTTGGCCGTTCTCGATCATCCGCGGTACCTCCGCCGCGCGATGTCGAGACACCTTTCGAGGATCTGGTCGATTTCGTCGAAGGTCAGGGCCAGGCCGGTCTGGCTTTTCAGGTCGTGAAGCGCGTCCTCGATGTCGTTTCGCATGCGGTTCTGCACGTCGGTGTTCGTCGTCCAATTGACGATCTTCTCGCGTGGAACACGTTGTTCGTCAGCCAAGTCGCCGGGTCCCAGTCGATGTACTTTAGCGGGAAGCTCTTGGTGTCGCCTTGGATCGTCTGTGGCAGGCTTTTTCCAAGAACGAGCAGGTCGTAAATCTTCTCGTTGGTCCGCACGAGACCGTCGTAGAGCACGTCGCTGAGGGCCTGCACGGCGGTCTGGAGGTTGGCCTCGCTGAACTCGTATTCCTGTCCCTTGAAACGGATGCGGTTCAGCTTGCGCAGTTGCTCGACGAGCACCGTTTCGAGCAGCACATTGCCGAATTTGCCGCCCTTCAGCACGACGGCCTCGCCGGGGGCGAGGTATCGCCACCCCAGATTCTGCAACAATTGCAGCGCCGGGATTTGCGAAATATGGTCTTCGAGGAACGACGGAAGCGCCTGGCTCATGGGTCTTCCGCCTTCCCGAACTCGGCCTCGATTTCGTCGATGGTTGGCAGGCTTCCTTTCAGGGACGGCGGCAGGGCTTGCACCATTTTGGTTTCCCACTCCGCTACACCCAGCGGCTTGGCGATGTCCCTCAGAGCGTACTCCGCGATCAACCGGTTGTGCGTCTTGCACAGGATCAGCCCAATGGTTGGCGCGTCGTCCGGATGGCGCATCAGCGAATCGACCGCCGAAAGATAGAAGTTCATCTTCCCAGCATCTTCGGGGGTGAATGCCTTCATCTTGAGATCGATGACGACGAACGATCGCAGCTTGAGGTGGTAGAAAAGCAGGTCGAGGTAAAAATCGTCATCGCCAACCACGAGATTCACCCGCCGGCCCACGAACGCGAAGCCGGCTCCCAGTTCCAGGAGGAACTTTTGAATGTGATCGACGAGGCCATTTTCGAGATCGCGTTCGACGGCCTCCTCGCGCAACGTGAGGAAGTCGAATAGGTACGGGTCTTTCAGTGCCTGTTGCGCCAAGTCCGATTGCGGGGCCGGCAGGGTCGCCGCGAAATTGCTGATCGCTTTTCCCTGGCGCCGGTAAAGATCGCTTTCGATCTGCACCGTGAGGACGGCGCGGCTCCACCCGTGCTCGATTGTTTTGGCGGCGTACCAGAGGCGTTGGGCAGGGTCAGAAAGCTTGAACAAGAGGACGACGTTGTGACCCCAGGGAATCTCTCCCAAAGGGTCGGGAGGGTGATCAACTGGAAACGGAGGCACAAGTCGGGCCTCTTCCTCTAGGCTGATTTGCGGCAGGCGTATTTTCGGCACAGCGCGTGCCGATTTCCCGCGGCCCAATTTCGGCACAGCCTGTGCCGAATTCTCCCGTTTCCTGCCGTACCCCAGGAAGAACGCCCGCATCCGTGACACGTTGCTGGCCGAAAACCCGCGTATTCCCGGAAACGCCTTCTGAATATCGTCGGCCAACCGATCCACGACACCCTTGCCCCAGCCAGCCCGCTCCTGCTGCTCGACGATCTGCCGGCCGATGTCCCAGTAAAGCCCGATCAACTCGCGGTTCACCGAAAGCATCGCTTTCGCCTGCGCTTGACGTACACGGCCCTTGAGCGATTCCAGAAACGCGGGGTAATCGGCCGGCAACCCAATGTGGTTGGGCGGGGTAACTTTCTTCTTGCGGGCCATCATGCCTCCCCGCTTTCGGAGTCCTCGGGAGGGCCTTCGAGCTTCTCGACCTGTTTCGGACGTTTCTTCCGCTCGGAATGGACCCGTCGTTCGATCTTCTTGATGTCTTCGGCGGGAGGCAGTGCCTCCGGGACGATGCCGCGGTCCGTCAGCACTTTCCGAACGTCCTGGTTGTTCTTGACGTGTTCCCTGGTAATCGTCGCCGTCGTGCGCAGGTCGCCTTTCTTGACGTTGAAATTGGTGATTTCGTTGGCGAAATCCCTGGCCTTGATCGTGATGGTCGGCAAGAAGTCTGCGAGGGGCCGACTCTTGGGATCAGCGAGACGGTCCTTCATATCCTGGGTTGTCTTGCCGCCGAAGAGCGCCTGGTCCCCCTTGCTGCGGATGCGAGCAAAGCTCTGGTTCTCGCGGAGGCGCTCGAAGATGTCATCGATTTCCCGATGGGTGCCCGATCCGAGGTCGACCATTTTGCTGAGGTCGGCAAAATGGTCCGCGACATCGTAACCTGAATTGGCGCAAGCAGTTTTTGCCCTTTCGATGACCTGCTCAAAATTTCGCCACTGAGCGTACCCCAGAAGGACCTGTAAATCGCGGGCGAGCCAAAACTCGGTCCCACCCTCGCTCTCGGTCTTCATGCACTGCTCGAAACTGGAGTGCAATTGAACGATCATTTCCATTTTCATGCCGGTCTCATTTGCCGCAGTGTTTGGGGTCTACGTCTGGTGTCTACGAGTGTCTCGAGTCAAGGAACCTTCACCCGAACCTGCCCCGTCAGCAGTTTTTGCATCAGCCCCTTCTTCTGCTCCTTGAGGGCGGCGAGTTGCTTTCGAAGCAAGTCGATTTCGCGGTCGGCGGTATTCAGTAGGTCGGCGATGGCGCGTTGCTCCCGGAAAGGCGGAAGCATGAATTTCAAATGCCCCAGGTCGGAAAAGTAGATCCGAATACGAACGCTGCCGTTGCCGGCGGCGACGAACCGCTCCCAGATATGCGACCGCCTCAGGTGGTCGAGATAATCTGGACTGATCATCGGCGTACCGCACTCGTCTTCTTTGCACTCGAAAACGACGTAATCGGGGCTGACGAGCACCACGTCGTCCGCGCCGGTATGACGAGCGATCGAGCCAATGTTGATGCGCATCGGAATGTAGGCAAACCAGTCCTTGCGAACGATTTGGTAACGCTCGACGTCGGCGGCGATCGTGCGCTCGCGCATCGGGACGATCCCATGCAATCCCACGCCAGGATTATCGCACCGTCGAACTAGGAGTCACTAGGCAGTATGCTTTATACTGCACATTTCTCATTGTCCGTGCCCCAATCGGACGGTGCGGCACACTGTCCACAAAGGGGTGGACGGCACCGAGGCGCAGCGGCGCCATTGTCGTCGCAGAACGAATCATGGAGGTTTGCCAAAGCAATTCGGGCTATTGGACGACTTGCGCGCCGTTTCTGGACGACTTATTGGACGACTTGAGCCGACCATTTCAGCGTGGCGATGAAGGATGTGTTGTTCGCAAGTCAGGCGTTGGGAAAGGTTTGCGACGCGCCCGACTGACCCCCCTATTAGTAGATGGACGACTTGGACGACTTGGACGGCCTATTTTCCGTTTTTCGTTCGAAGGCTGGCTAGCCATGGCTAGCCAACCGAGTGCAATTCGTGATACAGGTGGTGTACGAACGCCAAATTGTCCGCCTGCACATAGTGCAGCGCGCCCCCCATGCGGGAGAAGCTCTTGCAGAAGCGGAGGTAGTAGGCGGGGTTGGTCTTGGGCGGTTCCCCCCGCGCCCAATCCCAGCCGCCGCCGTCCTGCAAGTCGACGACGAAAAGCTGGTGGCCGGCCACGATTGCGCGGCCCTGCTGCAAGCGAAGGTTGTTGACGCAGCTCAGGCTTTTCTCGAAGACCTGCGGTCCCATGATCGCCGAGCCGATCGAGAGCACGACACCCCCGTCCAACGACTCGACCGCCCCGCCGAATCGCCGGAAATCGACGTCGGCCGCCCGCCCGATCACGGCGCCGTTGAACATGGGGTGGTTCGAGATGATGTCGTAGCCGATCCCCGGGTGGACGCTCAGCGGCACCTGGTGACGGAACGCCTGGGCCAATATGGATGCATGTTTCCAACGGTGATCGACCGTGTGCCGGCCCCCAGCCAGGCCGTGCCGCTCGATCGCCACCAGCACGTCGGCGCGGGCAGGCGTGCGCGGATCGGAAGGGGCGCGTTGGATGTCTCGTCGCAGCGATTCGGCATCGGGCAGATCGGCGCCGTCTTGCCAAATGAAGCGTCCCAGGGCCTGGCCATAACCCTCGTCGCGCAGCCCGCCGGCCAGCAGGGCCAGATGGATATTGCGGCCCGTTTCGTCCCAGGTGCCGAAGGTACCCGTCGCGACGTTGTCGCGGACGCTCTCGCTTGAGCGGCCCAGCCAGGCGAATTCCCAGTCGTGGATCGTGCCGGCGCCGTTGGTCGCCAGATGGGTCAGCCAGCCCTGGGCCATCAGTCGTTCGAGGATCTGCGCGGCGCCGTTGCGCAGCAGGTGGGCACCGTAGATCAGCATCACACCGGCCTTGCCGCCGCGCGCCGCGGCGATGGAGCGGGCACACTCGCGCACCGCGGCCCGCACCGCGGCCGGAGCTTCCGGCGGCTTGGAGTCCGGCTCGACCAGAATTTCCTCGACGCGGGTCAAACTGCGACGCTCGGCGAGCGGGAACACTTTGAGCTGGGTGAGATCGAGCGGCTGGTGCATGATCGTCCTTGCGAAGTGGGAACCGTTGCTGAGACCAATATCGATGCGCCGCTGACTTTCGCTGGCGCTCACCGCCCGACGCGGACCACCCAGGAAACGCCAAAGCGGTCGGTCACCATGCCGAATCGCGGCGAAAAGAAGGTCTGGGTAAGCGGCATCGTTACCTGCCCACCATCGCACAGTGCCTCGAACAGGCGATCGACTTCGGCGGTGGTGGGCACCTTCAGCGAGAGCGAGAAGCCCTGGAAGCTCGGCTTCCCAAGGCACCGACCGTCGGAAACCAGGACCACGGAATCGCCGATGCGTAGCGTGGCGTGCATCACGTTGTTCTCGGCACCAGGCGGCACCACACCGGGCGCCTGGGGCTCAGGGCTGTCTTCGAAACGCATGAGCATCGTCACTTCGGCGCCGAGCGCCTGGCGGTAGAATTCGATCGCCTCTTCGCAGCGGCCGTCGAAAAACAGGTAGGGCTCGACCAGCATGTCCTCTCCTGCGGCACCTGCTCGGTATTCGCCCTCGAGCGGCAACATGGAAATCAGGCCTTAGTTTCGCCTTGGGCCAGGGACATGTCAAGAAGTGGATTGTCTGCCTGCCCCGTATGTCGCATTCCCGCCGCTTGTACCTTTAGGCGCGGAGCCTAGCCTGGAAGCCTGACCTTGACGTAAACTATTCAAACCGACCGTCTGGAAAACCTGTGGAGTACCTGCAATGAATCGTGTGCTCGTACCATCGCCGCGTCATGTCCAACTCATGCGGCCTGCCGCGACTCGGCCATTACGGAGACGGGTCTTGATTGGATTGCTGACCATGGTCTGGGCAAGCTCAGAGTGGCGCGCACTCTACGGACAGACATCGGAGGGCGAGTCGCCCAAGGGGCGTCAGTGGGCCGCGCTGGTCGGCATCGAGAAGTACGAGCGAGCAAATCCCTTGCAGTTTACGATCAACGACGTGCGACGGGCGGGTGAAACGCTCCGCACGCGGGGCGGCTACGATCCGGAGTGCATTCTCGAGATCACCGACGACGCGGCCGACCCGCGCCGCCAACCGAAACGAGAAGTCATCATGGCCGGGTTGGCCGCGTGGCTCAAGAAGCCGACCAAGGACGATCGAATCGTGGTCTACTTCTCAGGCCACGGCTTCCGCGCCGACGACGGGACGATGTATCTGGCGCCGATCGACGTCGATCCGGCCAACCCGGCCGCCACCGGCATTCCCGTCGCCTGGTTCCGCGACCAGATCGCCGCCTGCCAGGCCGGTTTCAAGCTGCTGGTGCTCGACGCCTGCCACGCCGGCTCGGAAAAGGGCGAGGGGGACGCCAACCTCGACGAGAAGGACTTGAACATCTTCCGCGAGTTGCAGAAGGTAGTCACACTGGCCAGTTCCACCGCCGACCAGAAGAGTCAAATCTGGTCTGAAAAGGAACAATCGCTGTTCAGCTACTGGCTCAATGAAGGTCTCAAGGGCCATGCCGACGACGACGCCGACGGCTCGGTGGACATCGACGAGCTGAACAAATACGTTTATCGAAACGTGACGCACACGTCCAAGGTCCGCTTCGACCGTAAACAGACCCCGGTGCGCATCATCCACTCGGCCACGCCCGGCACGCCGGTCGTCTTGCGATTGGTCCCCCAGCGGCTCAATCAGGTGCTGGCCGACATGGCCCAGCAATTGGGCGACACGATCGAGGAGAAGAAGTTCGCCAAAGTCGGCGTGCTCGAATTCACCAACGAAACGAACGTCGGCGAACGGCTCAGCGCCACCTACGGGACGCTGGGCAAGCACTGCGCCGAGCACCTCGAGCGGCGGTTGGTGCAGCAAGCGCAGGGTCGCTTTGCCGTGATCGACCAGCGAAATCTCGAGCGGGCCATCTCGCAGGAGCAGTTCGCGCTGGCCGACCTCGGTTCGGGCGAAGCGCTCAAGGCCCTGGCCGCCAAGGCCGAGGGAATGCCGGTGATCGCCTTGGGAACGCTCGGTGAGCGCACGGGACGCATTGTCAATCTGCGGTGCAAGCTGAAACGGACGGACAACAACGAGCTGGCCACCTCGGTGGGCGGCGCGGTCCAGTTGACCGAATCCGAATGGGCGATGACACGCAGTGTGGTGGTCAAGCCCAACGACCGGCGGCCCGAGCTGCCGAGCGGCGACGAGGCACCGCGTCCCCTGGCCGACCAGGTGATCGATCGGCTCGACGAGCGCTCCGACGGGGCCCACCCGCTGGCCGACCCGAAATGTCCCTTCCGCGTCTCGCTGAAGTTCAATGGCAAGGAGCGGAAAGGGGTCTTCAAAGGGAACGAATACTTCGTCGGAGTGCGCAAGGGCGACGTCTTCGAGATTTGGGTCGAAAACAAGACCGGCCAGAAAGTGATGATGCGGTTATTGGTCGACGGGCGCAATACGCTGCCGGAAGCTGAAAAGCCGACCGACGTCGAGCCGACACCCGACGGTGCCCCGCCCCCAGCCGCGAAAGGACTGCTTACGGAAGTCGTCTGCCCGCACGTCAACCTCGACGAAGCCCGCCATTGGGTGCTCGACCCGGTCGCGGCCAGGACGAACATCTGGGCCGTGCGCGGGTTCGTCTCGAAGACCGGCGAAGAAGGTGAGCTGGGCCGTTTTACCGTGGTCGACGCCGACGACACGCTCGGCCAGCGGACGCGATTCGACAAGGAGGCGGGCATCATCACCGCCGCCTTTTACAGCCCCACAGCGACGGCCCGCGGCAATCTCGTGGTCGTCGGGGGCGAAAAAAAGAGTGAGTACCTCAAGGAAGCGAAGCGGGGCGAGACCTGCGGCAACCTGCTCGAATCGATCCAAATCCGCTACGTCAATGCCGATGCGCTCGAAGCGCCCGGGAAGTAGTTATTTTGCCGCTCGCGGCCTGGTGACCAGCACGTGGCCGTCAACAATGACGTAAATCAGCTTGAACTCGGCCAGTGCCGCGGCCAGCACTTCTTCGACACTGGCATCTTGCAAGCGGAGCGTGACCCTGACGTCGGGCTTGATCCCCATTTCCGCCAGCGACTCGACGTCGAGGCGAATTTCGAGCGTACTGAAATCCGACAGCGTGCGGACCACGTCGGCCAGCGGCAACTTGTCAAATTCGATCGCCTGGATCGTGTCGGCCAAACGGGCGGTGATCTCGGCCTCGGGCCGAACCGGCCGCTTGGCATCGGCCGGGCCGGCTTCCATGTCATCCGCGGCCTGCGAGGCGGTGTCGTCTTGGGGTTCGGAATCCGGGGCCGTGTCGGTGCCGGCGATGGGTTCGCCGTTCTCAGTCATGTCCGGAGTCGATTCGCCGCCGTTGATCGTGGCCATCCGCTCTAGAACGCCTGGGTCGACGTCCTTCGAAATGAAACGCACCGTGCCGTCGGCCATGCCAACCAACATGCCATTGGGCTGGCCGCTGCCGAACCCATCGGGGCCGTCGACGTAGGGTCGAGCCGTCAAAGCGCGGACCGTCGCCTCGCCGCCGGCCGCCCACGCGCCGAGCTTGCCGGAAACGCCCATCACGGCGATCGTGTGCGAGGCGCCGTCGCCGATCTCTTCGGGGGTCGAACGGCGATTGTAGCCGAACAGCCCGGCGCGCGGGTCGTCGGCCTCCAGCGTGCCCGCGTCGGGTCCCAGCCCCGTGATGCCGACGTAGTGGGTTACGGGGAAGTCGGCCTTGGTCACTCTCGGCCCCAAAACAGGGTTGATGACGAGCTCGAGCGGACGGCGCGCGACGAGGGCGTTGGTTGCTTCGTTCCAGGGACGGCCGAAACTCAATTCGCCGTGCCAGTCGAGGCGCCCGTAATAGGGGAGGAGCGTGGCGATCCAACTCAAGCGTGAGTCGGGTGGCAGGAGCGTGGCGCCGCCGGCGCCCGCGGGAAAACTCCCTTCGGCCTTGGCAAAGCCGTCAAGCGCTTCCAGTAATTGCTGGTGGTGGTCTTCGTCGAGCACGCGCGCGGCGGAAACCCTGTTCGATTCCAGTCCGGGCACGCTGGCAAAGGCCGCATTGGCCACGGCCGACCAGTCGCCGCGCCAATCGGCCGCGAGCCGGACGATGGCTCCTTCGCGCTCGAATGCACGCCGCTTGAGCGCTTCGCGCGTGGCCGAGAAAAGCAACTTGAGCTGGCCGGCGTCCGCGCCGGTGATTTCGCCGGCACGTAGCTCTCTCGTCAGAACGTCGCAGTCGCCGGACAATGTCTTCTCGACCGCCGATACGACGCGCCCCAGGGCGTGCTCGACCTGTGCGGCCGAGGACTCGCCGTCGCAAGCGAAGAGCAGCTCGATTCGCATCCGTTCGTCGAGCCCCAAACCCAGCCCGACCGCCTTCGGCAATTCGCGGACCACGCGCCAGTCGTCGTCGCCGGCATGGAAAATCTCGACAAAAGGCAGCCAGGCCGGCATCGAGTCGTTGGCGCGGACGGCGGCCAGGTCGAGCGCCCAGAGCAGCTCTCCGCCGGCGTCGAGCCGATCGACGAGGTGTTCGAATTCGGTCTGCGCCGTTCTCGGCCCGCGCCGGTCAGCGAGCGCTTTCATGGCCTCGGCCGGACCGGTGACGATCGTCCGCTCGTCGACCACGGCGAAAGGGTGCGGCCAATCGGTCGCTGGCACCGAACGGCACGCGGACTCGCCCAATTTCCAATCGAGCGAATCGCAGCCGTCGAGCCACTCTTTTTTCTGGGCGACGGGACCCTCCAACTCGACGATCACCAACCCCGCCGCGAGCCAGTCGTCGCCGCCGCCGGAGGCCAGGTCGGTGGTTGCCCACGTCAGGCGGTGAATGTCGGCCGGTGCGAAAGGGAAAGCGGTGAACAGCGTCGCGAACGCGGGGTCCCACAACGTCGAAGTGCGTCCCAGCAATGCCCGCGCCTCGGGCTGCCGCTGGAGGCCGCCCGGTTGGATGCTCATCACGCCCTCAGCGGCCGAGGGAAGCCAGCGCGCGTCGAGTGGCACGCGCTCGGGCGTCGATTCCCGTGCTACTGCTGCCGGTACGGGTTCGGAAGGCCCCTCGCGCGGCGCCTCGACGTCCGGCACGAGGGGCAGCGGTTCGGTACGCGAGCCGCCCCACGACAAGAAACCAAAGACGAGCAGACTCGCACCCACCATCGTTCCGCCGGCGCCGAGTCCCCATTTGATCCAGGTCGCCGCGGGCAGCGTGTCGGCCGCGACGAGACCGTCAGCGGGGTTTGCGACTTCTTCGCCGGCACCGGCCGCCGCTTCGTTGCCGTTTGCGACCGTTCCGCGGGCATTTGCGACCGGGTCGCGCCAACGGGATTGTCGATTCTTGCCGCTCTTGGCTGAAACCGCCGATTCAAGCTTTACGTCACCGATTTTGTCTGAATCGTCCACCGTCTGCTGCGTGTCGAGGTCCGGTTCAGGCGGTTTCCATCCCTCGGGCGCGGCCACGTGTACCATACTGCCGCACTTGGGGCAGCCGAGAATCTGGCCGATGGCCGCCCCATCGCGGACTTTCAGCTTGGCCTTGCAAGTCGTGCAGGTGATTGTGAAAAGTACCACGACGGGCTATTTCTTCTCCAACTCGAAGAACGGAATTCATTCCGTTTTGTGCAAATGAAACGGAATGAATTCCGTTCTACTTCTTCTCCAACTCCGCTGGCAGCTTCTCGCCCCGCTTTGCCGCGGCCGCGCGGGTCGTGATGT
>DATLQY010001074.1:0-7999 GCA_035534975.1 Pirellulales bacterium | reverse complement strand
CCTGCCCCACGGGAAGCGCTTACGCCGAGAACGAACTGCCGCAGCCGCAACTCTTGACCGCGTTGGGGTTGTCGAACGTGAAGCCGCGTTTTTCGAGGCCGTCGAAAAAGTCGACGGTCGTGCCGTCGAGGTATAACGCGCTCTTCTTATCGACAACGACGGTCACGCCGTGGAAGTCGTACTTGCTGTCGAGCTTTTCGTCATACGTCTTGTCGAAGCCGAGGCTGTACTGGAAGCCACTGCAGCCGCCGCCCGCCACGCCGACTCGCAGCACCGTACCCTCGTCGTACTTCTGTTCCTGCATGATTTTCTTGACTTCGCCGGCGGCCCGTTCGCTCAATGCAACTGCCATGATCGTGTTCTACTCCAAAATTCGAACCGTGGGGGTTTCGACAACTCGATATGTCTAAATTATACGATCCAATCGCAAAAGGGAAGCGGGAATTCCACGAAACGTCGCCGGATGCCCGTCAGGCTGAAAGCCTAACCTACCAGCTTTCGCAGCCGATTTACAGACTCCGACACGGCCTGGACGGCAAAATCGACCTCCTCGGCCGTATTGAACCGTCCCAGGCCGAACCGCAGGCTGGCTCGCGTCAGGTCGTCGCCAAGGCCCAATGCCCGCAGCACATGGCTCGGTTCCGGGTCGGCCGAGGTGCAAGCGCTGCCGGAACTGACCGCCAGGTACTTCATACTCATCATCAGCGCCTCGCCATCGACGCCGGCGAAGCTCAGGTTCAGGTTACCCGGCAGCCGCAGGCCCTCCAAGTCCGGCGACGGCCCATTGATCGAAACGCCGTCGAGCGCCGCAAGAAGCCCGGCGTAAAGCCGGTCGCGCAGGTCCCTCAGGCGGACCGTCTCGCTGGGAAGCTCGTCGATGCACAATTCCAGCGCACGGGCAAAACCTACGATGCCGGGCACATTCAGGGTGCCACTCCGCAATCCGCTTTCCTGGCCGCCGCCGTCGATCTGCGACTGCAGCCGTAGCGGCGGCGAGCGGCGGCGGACGAGCAACGCCCCGACCCCTTTGGGCCCGTAGATCTTGTGGGCCGAAAAACTCATCAGGTCGATGTCGAGCCTGGCGACGTCGACGGGCAGCTTGCCGATGGCCTGCGTGGCGTCGCAATGGACCGGCACGCCGCGGCGATGGCAGATTTCCGCGATTTCGGCCAGGGGCTGGATGGCGCCAATTTCATTGTTGGCGAGCATCACGGAAACCAGGATCGTGTCGTCGCGCAAAGAGTCGGCTACTTGCTGTGGATCAAGGAGTCCCGCGCGGTCGCCGCCGCAGGGCAAGACGGTCAACAACGTGACCTCGAACCCCCGTCGGCCCAATCGCTCCAAGGGATCGAGCACCGCTCGGTGTTCGGTGCTTACGCTGATCAGGTGGTTTCCCTTGCGCCGGCCGCGCTCGGCCAGGCCCTTGATCGCCAGGTTGTCGCTTTCGGTCGCCCCGCTGGTGAATACGATCTCCCGCGGCTGCGCACCCAAACGGCGCGCGATCGACTCGCGGGAGGCGTCAATGGCCTCTCGCGCCTGATCGCCGTACACGTGGCTCACGCTGCCGGCGTTGCCGAACCGCTCGCTGAAGAACGGCAGCATCGCCTCGACGACGCGCGGGTCGACGCGGGTCGTCGCGTGGTTGTCCATATAGACCGGGAGATGCGGCATGCGGGGGTCGTCTTGCCTACGGGTAACAGGGGGTAAGGCGATGAGGAGGTGAGGAGATCATGGGATGAGGAGATAAAGAGTTGGACGAGGGATGATCCGCTTGTCCCGTCATCCCGTTACCTCGCCATCCCCTGTCGGCCCTCGCGGAACTTCATGAAATAACGCTGCACGTCGGGCATGCAGCACTGGCCGCTGGGCGCCTGGGTGGCACAGCGCGCCAGCGGTGACTTTGATTTCTCCAGCAGCTCTTTGACCCGCCGGACGCCTCCTTCGTAAACGTCGGCTTCGATGTCCTCGCACGTGAAACCGAAACAGCCGCAGATCGGCGCGTCGGGATCCTTGGGATAAACGGGCCGCGGAAGCCGCTCGGCCGTCACCATGCGCTCGAATTGGTCGAAGTAGGCCACGTCGCATCGCGCGAACGGACAGAAAAAGGCCGTGTCGGGCAGGTTGCGGCGGTCGTCGGGCGCAAGCTGCGCGCTCAAGGTTTCGTTGCCCACCGCCACGCCCAATGAGCCGCAACGCGGACAATGTCCCACGCCGGTATTCTCGGGTTCCTTGACGAAGGCTTTGTTCATGTTGCCCTTGTGCTCACAGCGGTAAGTAGCAGATGCGGTTGATCCACTCCTCATGCTCGGTGGCGCCCCAAATCAACAACAACTCGTCCACGACGACGGATATCGGCAGATGTTGCGGAACTATAAGCAGACCTGAACTCGTCTCTTTTGCGACGAATCTGGCAAAGTGGTCGGGCATCGTTTTCTGATCATGTGTAACCAAAAGGCGCCCGTCTTTGGCGGTCAGCGACAACACCACGGGGTCTGGACGACGCGCCAAACCGGCCACTTGCGCCGCCTGGAAATCGATGGCCGGCTCACGGCGGACTACTGCGAGGAGGATAGCCAGGTTGAGGTCGGCATCGGCCTGGAATCGCACTCGCATGGCTCAGCTTGGTTGCTGCTGCCGCCGGGCGTCCGCCAGCTTCTGGTAGAACGCTGGATCGGCATCCCGTCCCGCCTGCCGCTTGACGTTGTAATCCGACCTGATCTTCGCCAAATACTCGTCAATGATGTCGCGGTTGGCGAGGTAAAACGCAATAGCTCCGTAGATCTGCTCAAGGGTGAGTACGGGGAACGACTGGGCAATACTTTCGGGTATTTGTCCCTGATGAAAAGCATAGACAATGGAGTCGAGAGAAACGCGGCTTTCCGCAAGCCAATAGCCCCCGTCTCCGCATTGAACGTATGGGTTACTCATGGAAGCCGGTTTGCGAACGCAATGCCTGAGCGTCGAAAGTTCGTGATGCCCACCTGCTAAGACAGGTCAACAAGAGCAATTCTAGCCCTGTTGCTGGGCTGGGTCAAACTCGGCAACACTGGAGACGTTCCCTACGAAATGAGCAGCCGGGCCAACCACCCTCGTGGCAAATCGGGGACCAGGAGTTCTGCTTCTTGTCCCAGCGACTGCAAAATGGACTCCGCCGCCAGGTATCCGCTACGCACGGCCCCTTCCATGGTCGCCGGCCAGCCGGTGCGGGTCCAGTCGCCAGCGAGGGCCAGATTGGCAATCGGCGTTCGCTGCCGCGGGCGATGATGGTCGATGCCCGGCCGCACGGAAAACACGGCTGCCTGCTCGCTGACGATGCGCCACTGGATCAGCTTCGCTTGTCCGGCCGCAGGCCAAATCGCGGCCAGGTCGCTCACGACTTCCCGCACGACGTCGTCGCGGTCGCGAGTGACCAACGACCGTGAGGCACTGATGACCACTTGATAATAATGCGCCGGCCAAGGACCTGATTCAACCGTCGTCCGTTGGCCGCGATTGAACACCCATTGGCTCAGCCGACCCACCAGCACGGCGTGGTGCAACTGAACGATCTCACGGTCGAACCAGAGATGAACGCCGGTAATCGGCGCCGCTTCGATCCGCTCGACCCCGATGAGGCCGGGCAAGGCGGAGAGCAGTTCCGTGTCGAAAACCTCACGCACACGGCGCCACGGCAACGCGACGACCACGGCATCGGTCTCGCGCCGCGCGCCACCCGCCAACACGACGGCGGTGACGCCCGCCGCGCCGCCTTCGACCCGTTCGACCGCCGTGCCCTTATGAACCGACACGCCGTGATCGGCGAGCCAAGCTTCGAGCCGCCTTCCGTACATCTCGCCCAATGGGATCAGCGGCACCTCAATCTCGTAAGCCGACCGTGCCGAAAGGAAGCCGTCGACGAACACCTTGCGAGCAGCGGCCAGCGAGGCCCGCTCGACCTCTTCACCCAAGGCGCTGACCAGCACCACCGACCAGAACCACTCGATGGCCCTGGCCGATTGGCCGTTCGCGCGCAGCCATTGGCCAATCGTCGGCTGCGATGCGTCGTCGTCGATCGCCGTGCGTGCCAGCCGCCACAGCGCGCGCGCGATCGCCAACCGCTCGAAAAAACTGAGAAAACCGAATCGCAAGAACGACGGTCCCAAGTGCAGCGGCGCTGGCAGCCAGCGGCAGCCGGCCAGGCGGTAGCCACGGCCATCAGGCGCGAAGAAATGAAGTACGCGGTCACGGCGGAAAGCGTCGTCGATTTGCGTGCGGCGGCAGAAGTCGGCGAGGTTCGTGCAGCAGCCCATGCTGACGTGCTGACAGTGGTCGATCCATTCACCGCTCGCCGGATCGTGGAAGCTCGTCGCGCGGCCGCCCAACTGCCGCCTGGCTTCGAAGAGCTCCACCGCCAGCCCCGCTTCGGCAAGCCGCGCCGCCGCCGCCAGTCCGGCCAGGCCGCCGCCCACCACCGCGACACGCGCCGCCGGGCGGCCCTGAATAGCCGTCATCGCGGCTGTGCTCCGTGGTATTCCGTTCCCGCCTCCAATTCGGCAAGCGGACCCGCCGGGCGCGACAACATCCAGCGCCCGGCGATGCGCAGTTTGCGCCATGCGCTGAGCCGCACGCGATGGCTGAACACGTCCCCCTCGAGCCGCTTGATCTCGTCCAGCAGTCCGCGATAAATACCGCTCATGACCCCGTACACGGCTTTCCCGTCCGGCTCCAGCCATCGTTGGAGTTCGCTCGCGTCCTGATAAAGGCGCTCGGCACGTTCGATCTCGAACCGCATCAATTGCTTGAACCGTTCGTCGCCATTGCCACGGCGCAGGTCGTCAGCCGAATAGCCGAACCGCCTTAGATCTTCGCGCGGTAGGTAGATTCGCCCCAGCGCCGCGTCTTCCTTCAGGTCGCGAAGGATGTTCGTCAGTTGAAATGCGATTCCGCATGTGCGGGCAGGCTCCAGCGCCTCGGAGCTGGTGAAGCCCCAGATGTGAATGCAGCACAATCCAACGGCTGAAGCGACCTTGCTGCAATAGTCGCACAATTCATCGAACGTTTCGAAACCCTGGTGCGCCAGATCCATTTCCACGCCGTCGATCAGGGCGCGCAGGTGTTCCGGCGGCAGACGATAGCGGCCGACCGTATCGGCCAAGGCCGAGAAGATCGGCGCATCGAACTCACCCACCAGTGCCTTGTCGAGCGATATCCGCCAGTCGCCCAGGGCCGCGCGGCGCTCGGCCACGGGCAGCGCGTTGTCGCCCAAATCGTCGGTCATCCGCGCGAAGGCGTACAAGGCGCACATCGCCCGCCGCTTGCCGCGCGGCAACATGAGAAACGAGTAATAGAAATTACTCGCCGTGCGGCGGGTCAACTGGCGGCAGTGCGCATAGCTCGACTCAAGGGTCGTCGTCATTGGTCATCGGTCATTGGTTTTTGGTCTTCGGTATTTGGTCTTTGGTCATTGATTGCTCGCCTTTGCGCAACAAATGACGAGGGACAAATGACATTTTCCGCCAAACGCAGCCTGCCAATAGCCCCGCCTGGTCGGTGCGCGAAACTTTGGGGCGCTTCGTCCATACGTCGTAGTCGATGGCCCTGATTCGCTTGAGGATTTTCAGGCCCCCGTGGATGAAAAGCCACACGTCCGATCCCAACACCCGCGGCACCTGGTCGACGAGCGGCAGTCCATTGCGAAGGTACGCTTCGGCGCGTTCGACCTCGAAGGCCAAGAGACGGCGAAACTCGGGCGTCGCCGCATGTCGATCGAGAACTTCTTCGTTGTAGCCGAAGCGGCGGCAATCGGCCAGCGGCAAGTAGAGCCGACCGCGATTCCAATCGTTCGCGACGTCTTGCCAGAAGTTGGCCAGTTGCAAGCCGGTGCAAACTGCATCGGACAGTTCGCCTCGTGCGTCGTCATGGGAGCGTCCCAGGTGGAGCACCAGCCGGCCGACGGGATTGGCCGAGTTGCGGCAGTAGCCCAGCAGCTCGTCGAATGTTTCGTAGCGGCAAACGCGCTGGTCTTGCCGAAAGGCCGCGAGCAGGTCGAGAAACGGTTCGGATGGGATCGCGAACTCGCGAATCGTGTCGCCCAGCGCGACGAACACGGGGTGCCGGGCTTCGCCCGCGTAACAGGCGCGCAACTCGCCTTCCCACCAGTCGAGCAATTCGAGGCTGCGGCCACGGTCGCCCGTCTCGTCGGCCAGGTCATCGGCCCAGCGGCAATAGGCGTAAATGTGGTAGAAATGTGGTCGCAGCACGCGCGGCAACAGCCAACTGGCGACGGCGAAGTTCTCGTAGTGCGTCCGGCCCAGGCGCCGGCAGTAGGCGCGGCTGAACTCCAGCGAAGGGGTGGTCGACGCCGCGCCGCCGGCCCCGTAGGGCGACGGACCATAGCGGGCCAGGTCGGCGGCGAAAGCAGTGGCGGACATGGTGGATGAAGGATCTCCGTCGAATTCGGCAATAGGCGATCGTCTACCGTCCGCGGCGGCAATCCATTATGATGGCCTCCGGCACCGAGACTAATCGCATGAAGATCATTCTAGCCAGCCCGCGCGGCTTTTGCGCGGGCGTGAACATGGCCATCGAGAGCCTGGATCTTGCCATCCGGCTCTATGGAACGCCTATTTACGTCTATCACGAGATCGTCCACAACAAGTACGTCGTCGATGCCTTTCGCGAGAAGGGGGTGGTGTTCGTCGATCGGCTCGAAGATGTGCCCGAAGGGGCGCACCTACTCTATTCCGCGCACGGCGTTTCGCCTGAGGTACGGCAGCTTGCCATGACGCGCCGTCTCCAAACGATCGACGCCACCTGCCCGCTGGTGACCAAGGTCCACCTGGAAGCCATCCGTTATGCCGACGAAGGTTATACCATCATCCTCATAGGACATGAGGGGCACGACGAGGTGATCGGCACGATGGGCGAAGCGCCGGGCTCGATCGTGCTGGTGGAGAGCCCGGACGACGTGGCCGGGTTGGAAATTGCCGATCCCACGAAGTTGGCCTATTTGACCCAAACGACGCTCTCGGTGGACGACGCCAACCGCATCATTTGCCGGCTGCGCGAGCGGTTTCCGGGGATCGCCAACCCGCCCAAGGAAGACATTTGCTACGCCACCCAGAACCGCCAGGAGGCGGTCAAGGGCCTCTCGCGCGAGGCCGAGCTGGTACTGGTGCTGGGGAGCCGGAACAGCTCGAACAGCCAGCGGTTGGCAGAGCTGTCGATCGAGAACGGCGTGCCGGCCTACCTGATCGACGGGGCGACCGACATCGACCTGGGCTGGTTCCGCGGCGACGAGACGGTGTTGGTCACGGCGGGCGCCAGCGCGCCGGAGTTGGTGGTCGAGGATTGCCTCGAATTCCTGAAGCGGCAATTCGGTGCGACGATTGAAATCCGTAGCGTGCGCGAAGAGGAAGTCCACTTTCCCTTGCCGCGCGAGCTGCGCGTACTTGCCGCCGCGGCCGCGCGGAAATCGTAGGGGGGCCACCGCCCACCAACCCAGCGCGCGCAACGAACGCGCCGAAACGTATTTTCGGCCGCTCCGAGGGCATCGTAGAACGGAATTCATTCCGTTTCCCGCCTTCTAACGCAATAAATTTCGTTCTACGTGCGGCCTCACGACCACGTGGGCCCCCGGCAGCAGGCGAGTTGCCCGATGGCGTTGGGGCCGCTAGACTTGGAGGGAGGCAGTCCGCGTTCGAATTCACCCGCTTAAGACCTCTTTTTCGAAAGCGACGGCATGGGCACCAAAGCGCACAGCACAACCGAACGTCCGCTTACCCAGGAATGGAAGGATGTGCTCGAGGAAATCCTTCCGCGCCAAGGGGAATGGAGCGAGGAAGAGTACCTCGTCCTCACAGACCACCGTAGCCGGCTGGTCGAGTTCACCGATGGATTCGTGGAAGTGCTCTCCATGCCTACGAAAAAACACCAGATGCTGCTAAAGTTCCTGTTCCTCGCCTTCTTCAATTATTTCGAGACTCGAGGCGGTAATGTACTGTTCGCGCCATTGCGGCTG
>DATLQY010001073.1:0-5528 GCA_035534975.1 Pirellulales bacterium | reverse complement strand
AGTCTGGAGTCTGGAGTCTGGAGTCTGGAGTCTGGAGTCTGGAGTCTGGAGTCTGGAGTCTGGAGTCTGGCATTCGGAATTCTCACGAATTCCGCTACATCGCAAATGACGAATGACAAATGACCAATGACACCCCCCTTCATTCTTTCCCGGACATGGTCACCGAAATCGCCTCTTCCAGGCTCGTTAGCCCCTGCCGCACCTTGTCCAAGGCGCTGTCGGCGAGCATTTTCATGCCCTCGTCCTTGGCCGCCAGGCGCAGATCCGGCAGTGGGGTGCGCTTTTGGATCAACTCTCCCATTCGAGGGGTAATCCGGACCACCTCAAAAATACCGACGCGGCCGCGGTATCCGGTGCCGCGGCAATTGTCGCAGCCCTTGGGTCGGAACAGTTGCAGACCGTCTTCGAAGCCATGCAATCGGCTCGTCTCGGGATCACACTCGTAGGCGTGCTTGCACTCCTTGCAAAGCCGGCGAATCAATCGCTGGGCCTCAAGCACACGGAGCGTGGCCGCCAACAGAAAGGGCTCAATGCCCATGTCCTGGAGCCGGCTGATGCTCGACAGCGAGTCGTTCGTGTGGATCGTCGAAAGCACGAAGTGCCCGGTCAACGCGGCGCGCAGGCAAATCTGGGCCGTCTCCTGGTCGCGCACCTCGCCGACCATAATCACGTCGGGATCCTGTCGCAGGAAGGCCCGCAGCGCCCCGGCGAAGGTGAGACCCACTTGTGATTTGACCTGCACCTGGTTCATGCCCTTGAATTTGTACTCGACCGGGTCCTCGACCGTGCAGACGTTGGTGTCGGGCTCATTGAGAAAATTGAGGCAGGCGTAGAGCGTGGTGCTTTTGCCGCTGCCGGTTGGCCCGGTCACCAGCATCAATCCGTGCGGCGACTGGATCGACTCGATCAGGTCCTTCGATTGGCGCTCGTCGAAACCCAAGCCGGTGAGCTGGACCGGAATGGCGCCCTTGTCCAGGATCCGCATCACCATTTTTTCGCCGTAGACGGTGGGGACCGTGTTCACGCGCAGATCGATCCGCTTTTCGCCGCTCTTGAGCGCGATGGCGCCGTCTTGCGGCACTCGCTTTTCGGCGATGTCCATCTTGGCGAGGATTTTGAAACGGGAAACGATGGGGATGAACAGCGCCCGTGAAGGCGGGGCCAGTTCGTGGAGCACGCCGTCCACTCGCAGCCGGATCTTGCAGGAGTCTTCGAAGGGCTCCAGATGAATGTCGCTCGCGCCGGCGCGCAGGGCCTGCTCGAGAATCTGGTTGACCAGCCGGATGACGCGGCCGTCGCGGCCCGGCGGCGGTGGCTGGTCGAGGTGCAGGATTTCGCCCGCCGGGTCGTCGTCCGACTTCCCGTCGTCCTCTTCGACTTGCTCGAATTCTTCCGACGAGCTCATGAACTCCTTGCCGGCCCCCTTGGCGCTGAAGAGGGCTTCGATCAGCGACTCCACCACCGAACGGGGCGCGATCAGCGGGCGGACCGACAGGCCCGTCAGGAGCTGGATCTCGTCGACGATCAGCATTTCATTGGGGCTGACGAAGGCGATTTCCAGTGTCTCGCCGTCGATCGCCACCGGTACGATCAGTTGATCGCGGCAAAGTTTCTCCGGGATCAGACGAGCCAAGGTCGGGTCGAGCGCGGGGCCACTCGCGGGCAGTTCGACGATCGGTACGACGAGGTACTCGGAATACACCTTGGCGATATCCTGGTCGTTGGCAAAACCCTTCTTGATCAGAATGCTTTCCAAGGGACTGTTGTCCCTGGCTTGGAATTCGAGCAGGGCTTCCAACTGCTTGGAATCGAGCAGCCCCTTGTCGAGCAGCAGTTGCACGATCAGGGGATACGCGCCGTTCATTTCGGTAACGTTCGACATGGCAAGCCTCAATTCGCCTTGGGCTCGTGGCCGGAGTACGTCAGTTCGACAGCCTGCCCGTCGCACAGCACCTCGACCCTGTGCGCGAAGACTCGGACGACCTTGTAGGGGCCGGTCATCGTCCCCGACGTCGCGATTTCGTCCCCCTCGGCGTAGACCGAGCCGTTGATGACGGCCAGGCGGCGGCGGCCCTGGATGTGTGTGCCCTGCAGTGCCAGATCGCCCAACGTCGTCGCGATCAGCGTTTCGGCCGCCCGGGGTGGCGCGGCCGTCGCCTTCGCTTCCTGGGACTTGATGGCCGTCGATTTGGCATCCTGGGCCGTGGCCGACGTGGCCGACTTGGGGAGCACTTTCGAATTGAAGGGGTCACGTTCGGGGGCCGGCGCCGCCGGTGGCGACAGCAGCGCCGCGAGAGTTTCCGTTGCCTTCGCCGCGCCCCTTGCCTCCGGCTTCGCGGCCGGGTCGTTCGCGTAAGGCCAGCACAAGTAGCCGAACGCGCCCGCCACGATCGCGGTCGGCGCCATCATTTTGGCTCGTGCGGACATTTCAGCCCATGACCCCCAGTACGCTCAGTTGCATGATCATCGTTCCATTTCCACTGCGGTGGGGCTGAATCCGCACCGAGTCCACCCGAAAAAGTCGATCGTTCGTTTCCAGCCACCCGACAAAATGGTTCAGGTCGGGGAACGAGCCTTCGAGCTCGACGCGCAGGACCAGGACCTTGTAGGGGCCGATATCCCGCAACGGGTCGGAATCGAGCGCGGCGAGCTTCAAGGGAAAGCCGCGAATGCCGCCGAGCACGTACTGCACCCACTCGTTGGCGTCCGACTTCTCGGGAATGCGATCCTTGAATTTCTTCTGCAGGGACCGCAGGTCTTCGATTTCGCGGGCCAGGTCCAGCCGTTTCGTCTCCACATCCAGTTTTCGCGACGCGGTCTCGATCCGGTCGCTGAGCGGCATGTAGATGCCCGCGTAGCCGGCCAGCAACACGACGCCTGTCGTGAACACGCGCAACTGCACGGGGTCGTACAGGCGATTGATGAGCTGATCTTTGAACGATTTTTTCCCCGCCGCGGTTTCCATCTGTGTCATTTCCCCTTGGTTTTGGCCGCGTCTTTGTCTTGCGGTGGTTTAGGAGGGGCGTTGGCGGACTTCGGCAGGCAGATGACGGTGAAGAGGGCGTTCGCCGCGGCCTTGACGTTGGGTTGGTACCATTTGATGTCGGCCAGATCGACGATGGGGAAGTCGCGCTTCAAGAGCGCGTTGTCGCGCAGTGCCGTGAGGAAGCCGTCGATCTCCTTGGGAGTGGAACCGTCCTGAGCGATCGGCGCCGATGCCCGGATGGTGAACACCTTCTTGGGCTTGACGGCGTTCTTGCCGGAAGTCTCCAGCTCGCAAAGCCCCTGGAACATCGTCATCGTCGCATCGGCCGGCAGGCGTGTCGAAATATCATGAGTGTAGGCGGTCCAGATGATCCGCGTGGAGACGAACTTGCGGACCGCTTCGACCCTCTGCTCGAGGTCTTGGCGTTCCTTCTGGATCTCGGCCTGCGGCATCGAGGCAAGCCAGGCGCGTTTCGCGTACTGCGCTTGGACGGGCACAAGGGCATTCTCGACCTTCTGACTCCGGGTCAAAAGAAACAGTCCCATGCAGACGACCAGCGCAATCTGCACGGCGATTTCTCCCCAAGGGAAAATGTCCCATAGAGAGACTCGCGGCTTCAACGAGCGCGAAAGGTCGAAGGCGTCGAGCGGCTGCTGGCCCAGGCAGCCCAGTGCCAGCCCGAATGCCACGGCCGCGTCATTCAGCTCGGGGCCCCCGGACCACAGCAAGGGGACCGCCACTTGGAGCCGGAACTCTTCCGTTTCGAGTTTGCCGCGCAAATCGGCGCGCCCGTGAATCATGACCACGTCGAGCGGCGCGTCGATCCCGCAGTGGCCGATGAGCGCCCCCACGGAACGGACCGCGGAGCAAATCGCCGCGGTCTCGCCTTCGGGCGACCAGTTGAAGTACCTCCAGAGCACGGTGAGGTCGCCCGCGGTGACCACGGCGAGCCCTTGTCGATCGCCCAGGAAGATACGAAGTATGATCTTCGATCGACGAGGGGGACGCCGCTGTTCCACGGCGGCGCGCAGCAAGGCGCAGGGCGCCGGTTCGGCGCGAAACGGTCGTACTCCGCAAGCCTCCAGCGTCTCCAGCATGCCTGCCATGTACTTCTTGCGGCAGGAGACGATGCTCGCCAGCTTGCGCTTTCCGGAATCGGCCTTGATCACCTCCACCAGCATGTCGTCGATGCAGATGTTGGGCGACTGCAAGACCTCGTGGAGCAGGACCTGGGCGGAAGCGTCGCTGTGGGTGGTGCGGATGGGCCGGGTGGAGAAAAACACGCGAGCCGCGGGAAAGCCGACGGCGACTTGCGTGCCGCGCTTTCGCCGGCCAAGCATCGGCTTGAGCAACCGGCCGATGGCGTCGGACAGTTGGTCCGGTTCGTAGTGTTCGCTCTGGCAGGCGATCTGCACCGGACCCAACGGCGTGCTTGCGACCCGGCACGCCGTGATCTGCTGCTCACCGACGTAGAGGCCGATCGCCTTCTTGACCGCGAATCTTGCCAGTACGGATCTCACGACCGCTCCCGAACCATAAAAACGGGCGGCTGGCCCGCGCCAGCCGCCCTGGTTGCAACTTCGGTCTGGTTCCAACCGCGGTGCGGTTTTACGAACCGGAATTCGAATTGGTGCCCATCGGATTGATATCCGGCAACGTCGCGATGGTGCTGTTGGTCGCATCGTAACCGCTTTCCGTGAAGATCACGGTGTAGGAGCCGTAGCCGGCGGACGAGCCGGAGCGGGTCAAGGTCAGCGTCCACGAAGACTGGAGATCTCCCGTGGAGCCGGCGGCCGGCGTGCCCACGGTGAAATACGTCGGCGCTTGCTGCACGACGTCGAGGAGGGTGACGTCGCTCGAGTACGTGCCGTACTGCGACTGGTACCGCTCCTGCGACTCCCGCACCGCCGACAGGTAGCCGAACGCCTCGGCCGCCTTGGAGCGCTCGACCGACTTGAGAAATCGCGGCACGCCAAAGGCGGCCAGCACGCCGATGATCACGATGACCACGGCCAACTCAACCAACGTGAAGCCTTGACGGCCCTTCCGAATCAACGACTGACGACGCATGAAGGTTCTCCTCGAATTGCGGTTTCTGCTCAACGGGTGTGCGTTTGAGTAACCGGGTACGACGGGAACACCCCGTGCGGCAACACCCAGCCATCTTCAAGTCGCTTAGAGCGGCGTCGAAGGGCTCCCCTATCCCCGGTGCCATTTCGCTGGGGATAAGATTCTTTAGGTCGATAAGCTGGGGTCGTCAAATGACAAATCGCGAAAAATTGAAGGATGAAGGCGGAAGGATGAAGGCGGAAGGATGAAAAACAAAGGAGCCAGGAGAGGGGAGGGGAGGGGAGGGGATCGGTTACAGGTTACAGGTTACAGCCGGCGGTAGGCAATTGCCGACGAGCAATTGACTTCACGTGTACGCGCGAATGATTCCCTGAAACCTGAACCAATGACCGATGACCGATGACCACTGACCACTGACCACGGACCACTGACCACGGACCACTGACCACGGACCACTGACCACGGACCACTG
>DATLQY010001072.1:0-5067 GCA_035534975.1 Pirellulales bacterium | reverse complement strand
ACGAGCGATGCACGCCGCCGGCAGGAAAAATTCGCCCGTAGGGGCTTGTAAATCGACGGCCCTTTGTGCCATATTTCACACTCCTTGGTTTCCTCCCGCCCCGACCGAGCTTCAAAGTGGCTGAATACCTGGCCAAACATTTGCCCGATTGGTGGCTTTTCAACTGGCTCCCCGATGGCGTGCTCCACGCTTTGGCGTACGTCGTCGTCGCGCTGATCCACTGTTTCCTGCTGATCCAAGTGGTGGCGGTGGGCGCGCTGGTGTTCATTTGGTTGGAGCGAAAAGTGGCCGGCCGCATCCAGGACCGGCTCGGCCCGACGCGCGTGGGCGGTAAATTCGGCTGGTTGCAAACCCTGGCCGACGGGCTCAAGCTGATCACCAAGGAAGATCTGATGCCCGGCGCGGCCGATGAGATGCTGTTCAAGCTCGCTCCCTACATCAGCTTTTGCGCCTCGTTCGCCGCCTACATCGCCCTGCCCTTCAGCGACGGTTGGGTGGCGGTCGAGCTCAACGCGGGCGTGTTTTTCATCCTGGCGGTGATGGGCCTGGAGGTCTTCGGAGTGATCCTGGCGGGTTACTCTTCGGCCTCGAAGTGGTCGCTGTTCGGTGGCATGCGCGAAGCGGCCCAGGTCGTGAGCTATGAAGTGCCGATGGGGCTTTGCGTCGTCGTGCCCGTCTTGATCTGCGGCTCGATGGACCTGGTCCAGATCGGGCGGATGCAGCAAGGTTGGTTCACCAACTGGCTGATCTTCCACGATCCGTTCACTTTCATCACGTTTTGGGTCTACTTCACCTGCGCCTTGGCGAGCGTGAACCGAGCGCCGTTCGACCTGGCCGAGGCCGAAAGCGAGTTGGTGGCGGGCTTCCACACCGAATACTCCGGCCTGCGCTGGAGCTTCTTCTTCATGGCCGAGTACGGTTCGATGTTCGCCGTCAGCGGGTTAGCCGCGATCTTGTTCTTCGGCGGTTGGAATGGGCCGGTGCCGATAACGTCGATCTTGCATATGACTCACGATGTTCACCCGATCCTTGGCTATTTGGCCAACTTCCTGGGAATGCTCAATTTCGTTTTCAAGTGCTGCCTCTGGGTGACGTTCATGATCTGGGTCCGCTGGACGCTGCCGCGGTTGCGCATCGATCAGGTGATGAAGACTTGCCTGAAATACTGCATGCCGATCGCGGCCGCCACGTTCGCAGGTGCCGTCGCCTGGACGTTCTTGTTGCCGGGCGGTCTGCCGTGGCAGCAATCGTTCGGCGCGAAGTACGTCACGCGTGACAAAGCGCCGTCGGAGAGTCCAGGTGATAACACGCAGCTCCACGACGAGAAGAGCGCGCGGCGGCCGGTCGATTCAAGCCACGGCACGCCAAACTGGCCCTTGGCGATGGGCGAAGGGAGCGAGTGAGCGTGAATTGGCATTCTTTTTTCTTCCTGCTCTTCGCCGCCGTCTCGTGCGGGTTCGCCGTGATGGTGGTGTTGTCGAGCAACATCGTGCGAATGGCGTTGTACCTGATCGTGTCGCTGGGCGCCACGGCCGGGCTGTTCTTTCTGGCGGGGGCCGATTTCGTCGGCGCGATGCAGTTGATGATCTACGTCGGCGGCACGCTGGTGCGTTTGGTGTTTGGCGTGATGCTCACCGCCCAGGGGCCGTTCGTTTCGATGAAAACCAGCGGTGGCGACTGGATTTTGGCCTTCCTGCTCTCCGGTTCGCTGTTGGCGTTCCTGGTTCCCGCCGCATTCAGCGTGAGCGACTGGCGCGGACGGGCCGCCGCGGACGGCGGCTCCGTCGACTCGCCGGCGCCGCGCAACACGGCCGACCGGCTCGGGTTGGGTCTCTTGGGTGTGCGGGTCGACAAGTTGGAGGACCGGCCCGAGCGGCTGCGCTCCGGCATGTCGGGCTACCTGCTGCCGTTCGAAATCGTGTCGGTCCACCTGCTGGTGGTGCTGGTGGGCGCCGCCTACCTCGCCCGCACCAAGCGCCGTGCCGGGTAAAGGGACGAGTTTCATGGATTTACTGTCGCAAAGCGTCGGAGTCTCGCACTTCATGGTCGTGGGCGCGATCATGTTCGTCTCGGGCGTGGTCTGCATGGCCACCAAGCGAAACGCCCTGGGCGTGCTGATGGGGATCGAGCTGGTGCTTAACGGCGCCAACGTGAACTTCGTGGCCCTTTCCAGCGAGTTCTTGACCAAAGACCCTCGCGGGGGCATCGGGCTCGACGGACAATTGATCTCCTTGTTCGTGATCGTACTGGCCGCGGCCGAAGCCGCGGTGGCACTGGCCATCGTACTGAACTTCTACAACAACCATTCCACGATCGACGTCGATCGGGCCGATGAGCTGAAGGGCTAATGGACGACCTCTCCACCGTTTTGCCGTTCTTGTTGGGCCTCGCCTGGCTGTTGCCGCTGGCGTCGTTCACGCTGATCGTGCTGTTCGGTCCGCGGATGGGCAAGCACGGCATCGCGGCGAGCTATCTGGCCACCGGCGCCATCGGCTTCGGTTTCGTGCTTTCGCTGGTCGCCTTGCTTGCCTGGGTAGGCACGCACGGGGTCAGTTCGGCCGATAACGACTTCACCACGTCGGAGGCGCACGGCGAGCACGCGGTTGAACACGAAAATGACCAGGGCGCTGAACGCCATCATACCGCGCCCCATCACACCGAGTCCCATCACGCGGCGAAGCCGCCCAAAGCCTACACCGCCGAATGGTACACGTTGGGCCAGTTCGGCAAGCTCAAGATCACGATCAGCTATTACATCGACGCCTTGACCGTGTGCATGTTCGCGATGGTCACGCTGATCGCCACGTGCATCCACTTCTATGCCATCGGCTACATGCACGACGAGCTGCACGACGTCACCGACCACGAGGTGACGCTTTCCGACGGTCACCACCTGCACCGTCCGGGCCGCTTCCATCGTTTCTTTCAATACATGTCGCTGTTTTGCTTCAGCATGCTGGGGCTCGTGATCGCCGGCAATATCGCGATGGTGTTCGTGTTCTGGGAGCTGGTGGGCATCTGCTCCTACTTCCTCATCGGCTTCTACATCGAGCGGAAAAGCGCCTCGAACGCGGCCAACAAGGCGTTCATCGTCAACCGCGTCGGCGACTTCGGCATGATCATCGGATTGATGGCGCTGTTCGCCAGTCTGGGCACGTTCGCCTTCGGCGAAGCGAGGGACGCCAACGGCGAACCCTTCAAGGACTCCGACGGCAAACTCATTCTCGGCATCTTCAGCCAGGTTCGCGACCCGGACAACGGCTACGTCCTTCAGGCGCCCGACGGCATGGTCCGCGCGGCGGCCAACGCCAGGGTTCGGGCAATCGTCACCGACCATCTCCAGGAAGCGTTCGAAGAGCTGGAGGAAGCCAATCTTGCCGCTCCCGCTGAGCCGGTCCACACAAGGCCCGACGTCGACGAGATCCATGCGGCCAGCGAATCGGAGATCGCCGCCGAAATCGCCAACTGGCGCGAGCAAGGCTACGGGTATTGGCTGTTGGTCGTCGCCGGCGTGGGCATTTTCTGCGGCTGTGTCGGCAAAAGCGCCCAGTTTCCGTTGCACGTTTGGCTTCCGGACGCGATGGAAGGCCCCACGCCCGTCTCGGCCCTGGTCCACTCGGCGACGATGGTCGCCGCCGGAGTCTACCTGGTCGGCAGGTTCTATCCCGTGTTCGCCCCCGAGGTCCTGCTGGTGATCGCCTACACCGGCGCGATCACGCTGCTGCTGGCGGCGACGATCGCCCTGACGGCCACCGACATCAAGCGGGTGCTGGCCTATTCGACCGTCAGCCAGCTCGGCTACATGATGCTCGCCCTGGGTGTCGGCGGCTGGGCCGCGGGAATGTTTCACCTGATCACGCACGCTTTCTTCAAGAGCCTGTTGTTCCTCTGTTCCGGCTCGGTGATCCATGCCTGCCATACCAACGAGATGCCGAAGATGGGCGGGTTGAGGAAGAAGATGCCGATCACGGCCAGCACCATGTTCATCGGTTGCCTGGCGATCATTGGCGCCGGTGTGCCATTTGTGTTCGGCTTGAGCGGTTTCTACTCGAAGGATGCAATCATCGCCCAGGCGCTTTCGTTCCAGCAGCACAACCCGACGCACGGCGCGGTCTTCTTCTATGCCGCGGCGGGCGGAGCGGCGATGACCGCTTTCTACATGTTCCGGCTGTGGTACATGACCTTTGCCGGCCAGCCGCGCGACCATCACGTTTACGACCATGCCCACGAATCGCCCACAATCATGTACGGTCCATTGGTCGTGCTGGCGGTGTTCGCCATCGTCCTAGGTTGGCCGTTCCATGGCGTCGTCGTCAACATGCTGGAGCAGGCCCGGCCGGCGGGCGAAACGGGCGGCGGGGTCCTGCTGGCATCGCTGGCCTATCCGAACGAGCATGCCAGCCACGCGCACGGCATCCACGTGCAGGCCACACTCTACGCCTTTTCGTCCGCGCTGGGCGGCTTTTTGCTCGCAACCGTGTTTTACGGCCTGCGCTGGCTCAACCCCAATGACATCCGGCAGCAATTCGCGGCGATTTATCATTTCCTATTGAACAAATGGTACTTCGACGAGTTGTACGACGCGGTTTTCGTCCGGCCGGCGCGCGGCCTGGCGAAGCTCGTCTCAGGCTTCGACCGCAATGGTATCGACTGGCTGATCGACAACCTCGCCCGCTGGACCCGCGGCCTGGCCGACATCGACGACTTGATTGACCGCTACCTGGTCGACGGCGCCGTGAACCTGACGGCCGGCTGGACTTATTCGCTGGGCCGCTCGCTCCGCTCGGTGCAAACCGGAAAGCTGCGGCAGTACGTGATGCTGATCGTGATCGGCACCGTCGCCCTGACCATTTTGATCAACTTTGCCTCTGCCAAGTAACTTTAGGCTCAACATGGAATCGCAATACGTCATCTGGCTCAGTGCCATCGTGTTCCTGCCCGCCGTCGGCGCCTTGCTCTTGATGTTCGCGCCCAAGGATAAGCCCGACCAAATCAAGCTCGCGAGTTTGTTCATCACGGTGGTGGTGTTCCTGCTGACGCTTTTGATCCCGATGGGCGGGCTGGGCC
>DATLQY010001071.1:0-2878 GCA_035534975.1 Pirellulales bacterium | reverse complement strand
GCCAGCGTCTGGCGCGCCGCTTCGATCGCCGTCGCCGGATAGTAACGGTCGACCCGGGCCGCCGCGGCAAAGGGTCTTTGCTTGAGGTGGAAGAACGTTTCGTACATCTCGCGGTTTCCCTGCCTTTCCAATTCGAATTCGAGGCACGGTCGCTTCGGCGCTTACCATACTTCGGCACCGGACGGGCTTGGGCTCCAACGTTAAATACTTCCCAAAGAGATCATCCCCAACACGGGAAGGCCGAACTCGGTCTCGAATTCGGCGACGCTGTCGACCGTTGCGCGCGGTGGTAAGCGCGGCGACGATTCCGGCCAGGCCCCATTCACCATCAAAGCCGCCAGCATTCCGAACGAAGCGACGACGACCAGGTTTTTCCAGCCGGCATGCACTGCGGCGGGCTCCGCTGACAGGGCCGGTGTGATTTTGGCAATCTGCGTCGTACGGGCCGCGGTCAACCGTTCGACGGCCCGGTCTTCCCCGGCGGCAAGTTCGGCATGTCGCGATGCGGCGTCCGTGACAGCGCGGCGCAAGGAGCGCCATTGGGCGTCGGCGGCGTCCCGGTCGACCGATCGCTCGCCGGTCATGGAACGGCGCCGGCCACCGGGCGTTTCCAGGGGAGCGGGCGTTTCGGCGGGGCCGTCGCTGGGCGACACCACGTGCCTCTCGAGTTCGTTCCGGCAATCGGCGATTTCAAGGTCGAGGGCCTGTACGTCGGGGTGTTCGCGCGTCATGCGTTTCAACAGCGACTCGCGGCGGTCGTGTAGCTGCTGGAGCTCGCGTTTCAGTTCCTCACCCGGCAATGGATCAAGATCAACTTCGGCCGCGGCGGTACCTTGCCCGGCTTGATCCTTGGTGTCGTCGACGCTTACGGCTGCCAATCGTGCTTCAAGCCAGGAGTCCAACGACTCGCGCGCGGAATTGCTTTCGCGCACTGCTACCGCCAAAGCGGAACGCGCGGAGTCGAGGTCGCCCCGCGCTTGGGCTTCGAGATTCGATCGAAGCGCGCTCACGTATTCGTTGGCCAGGGCGTTGACCAGCGCGGTTGCCAAAGAAAATGATTCGCCTCCCACATACCGAATTGCAACGACGCGCTGCCGGCCTGATGGAGCGACCTCCGTCGTGATCCGGAGTCCATTGCGGACGCGTTCAACCATTGAGGATCCGGACGCCACAGCGAATTCGCCGCGCGGCGCGGCCCCAATCGAGCGTAACACGGCGGCCAAGTGCTCGGGCGAACGCAGCGCCCCCAGAACCGGCCCCGCGGAATTGTCCCTCACCGGCTCGGCAGGAAGCATTTCGTACACGATCGCTTCGGGCACGCGCGGCGCTGTTTGCGGTGTCGTCCATAGCCAGGCCGCCACGAGACTCGCGAGACACGAAGCGACGCAGGCCGCCAACGGCCTCGCCAGGCGAGCATGGCGAATTCCCCATGTGCTTCGTGGCGGGTTGGTTTCATCGTCCGGCATGGGCGGCACGGAGCAAAGCGATGGAGGCCGGCGAAGATTTCGCCGGCGGTGCGAAGAACCTCGCATTCGTCATCGTCGCGGACCTACCGCGAGCTTGAGCCTCGTGGGGCAGGTTTCCAACCTGCCAAGAGAGAGCTTCGTATGGCACCCTTGGAAACCTGCCCCACGGCAGGCCCAAGCCGTAGCGGAATTCGTGAGAATTCCGAATCGTGAGGTGCAACTCGGAACTCTCACGAGTTCCGCTACTACGAATATGTATGGCAGGTTGGAAACCTGCCCCACGATGACACCCCACGACGTCGCCCTTGCAAATTCGAGGCGAATGGCGCAACTTGTATGATGATGTTCCGCATCAAGATTTGTGGTGTGACCAGCATCGCCGACGCCGTGGCCGCGGCGGACGCCGGTGCTGACGCAATCGGACTGAATTTCTACCCTGGTAGTTCTCGTTATATCTCACACGCCCGGGCGGCCGAAATCGCAGCGGCGCTGCCGGCCGGCACGCGAAAGATTGGCGTTTTCGTCAACTCGGCGGTTGATGAAGTGCGGCACATTGCGAGGCGGCTTTCGCTCGATGGGGTCCAACTGCACGGCGATGAGCCGCCCGATTTCCTTGCCGGACTTGTTGGCATTCCGGTGCTTCGCGCATTCCGTCTTGCGGCCGGTGGATTGCCGGCGGTATCAAATTACCTCGCCGAGTGCCGCAGGCTCGGTGCCACACCCGACATGGTACTGCTCGACTCTTACTGTGCAGGCGCCTTTGGCGGCACCGGTAGAACGCTGGATTGGACGTTGGCCGCGGCCTACCATCAGCTCAACTCGGCTCCGCCTCTGATCCTGGCCGGCGGGTTAGTCGCAACGAATGTCGCCCAAGCGATCGCGGCGGTGCGTCCGGCGGCCGTCGACACGGCAAGTGGAGTCGAGGCGAGTCCCGGTCGAAAGGACCATGCCCAAGTCGCGGGATTCATCGCCGCGGCCAAAGCGGCCTTTGCGGAGATGAAAGATAATTGAGGAGTCGAGGATGTGAGGCCAACGTTCCGGACTTGCCATCCGCGTCGCCGGCATCGTATCATGCCGTGCGACGAACCTCTGGCCGCGGCAGTGGCGATGCGATCGAGGTCGGCGTTTCCCAAACCCACTTGAATGGAGGATTACCGTGTCGCAGGTCGAAACCAGGCTGCCTTTCAAAGTCGCCGATCTCTCCTTGGCTGATTGGGGCCGAAAGGAGATCATGCTGGCCGAAAACGAAATGCCGGGCCTGATGGCGTTGCGCCGCAAGTACGGCCCCTCGCAGCCATTGACGGGTGCCAGGATCGCGGGCTGCCTGCACATGACGATCCAGACGGCGGTCTTGATCGAGACTCTCAAACACCTTGGCGCCGAAGTGACCTGGAGCAGTTGCAACATCTTCT
>DATLQY010001070.1:0-7682 GCA_035534975.1 Pirellulales bacterium | reverse complement strand
CTCGAATTCGTGGCGGTGATCCGCTCGCGGGCGATGGCCGCTGCCGTCAAGCGGATCAGCGCCTATGAGATGCGCCGCAGCCGTCGCGTGGGCCTGGCGCATTGCGTCGGCCGCACCTGGTGGCAACGCTGGCTCGACCGCTTGGCCTGGTCGTGGCGGAAGTGGCTGTAATCTTGTAATCTTGTAATCTTGTTCCCACGCTCTGCGTGGGAACACTTCTTCGGCCGCTCCGCGGCCCCGCGACGAAGCGCCGCCGGGCGTGTACGCGGGAACCGGGGCATCGCTTAGGCTCTGCCCCAGCCACCTCAGGCCGCTGGCTTGGGCGACATGTCGTAGAGTCGCAGCGTGTTGTCGAAATGGGCGATTGCCAGCCGCAATCCGTCGGGGTGCAAGGCAAGGTCGCGGGCGTTGTTGGGCAGCTTGAACTCGAAGAATGGGTTCGGCTGATCGGGCTTGAAGAACCATAGCGCGCCGCCGCCTCCGCCGCCCCCCACCGCCATGATGAACCCGGCGGGATGAAACGCGACGGCCCAGGCCACCCCCTGAAAGTTCTCCTTGGGGCGCAATACCTGCTTTCGCTCGCCGCTGGCCCAATCGAAAAGCGCAATCACCGCGAAGCCGATGCCGGCAAACGCATTGCTGACCTCGGTGATGCCGCTCGCGGCCAACCACGCGCCGTCGGGGCTGAAGGCCATGCCCCGCGCGCCGCCGATGTCGGCCTTGAACGTCGGGTCGTACTTCCAGAGCACTGATGCGTCGAGTTGCCGAACGGCCATGCCCGTCGTCACGTCCCAGTGCTTGACGACCCCCTTCAAATCGCAACTGGCAAGGTTTCCTCCTGCGGGATGGAATACCACGTTGTAAACGTGGCTCTCGTGGCCGGCCAATTCGCGAACCAGCTTGCCGTCGGACGCGCTCCAAAGCCGCACCAGCTTGTCGTTGCCGCACGTGGCCACGGTCGCACCGTCGGGACTGAACGCCACGGCACGCACCCAGCCCTTATGGGCCTCGATCGTATACACCGGCGGCTGGGCCGGCTCGGCGGCGTAACGCCAGGCGGCGAGCCGGCCGGTGTAATCGCCCGTCAGCAGCAATTCACCGCCGGGCTGGAAGGCCATGCCGCGGACCCAACTCTCGTGGCCGGCGAACTCGAGCTTCTTGTCGCCGTCGACGTCCCAGCGTGCAACCAGTTTGTCGTGAGCGCCGGTGCAGACGAAGCGGCCCGAAGGATCGATGCGGCTGGCAAAGAGCGGCCGATTGTGTTTGAACTCTTTCACCTGCCGCACCTGTGTCGGGTCGGCAACGACCGGTGTCGGCGCGGCCGGCGCGGCGGCGGGTGGCGCTGGCGATTGAGCAGCGGCGGATTTTTCGTCGGCCATGGGTTCAGGGTTCAGGGTTCAGGGAATCGTCCTAGCGTACAAGGCAAGTCAAGAATCCTATGCAGTGGCGGTTGCCGATCGCGGGCTGTAACCTGTCCCCTGTAACCTGTCCCCTCTATTCCCTACGCCAACAGCTCGTTGATCTTTTCTCCGGCGGGATCGCCGATGGGAATTGGCCGATTGAGATTGGGGTAGTTGTCCTTCGGGTCGAGCCCCAACGCCGCCAGGTAGGTATGGAACAAGTGCCGGCCGTCGACCTCGCGGTCGGCCACTGCCGTGCCATTGTCGTTGGTCTTGCCGATGACCGCCCCCTTTTGAATGCCGCAGCCGGCCATCGCCACGCTCCAGGCGCTGCCCCAATGGTCGCGGCCCAGGCCCGGGTTGATGTTCGGCGTGCGGCCGAATTCCGATATGACCAGCACCAAGGTCGTCTCGAGCATCCCGCGCTGGGCGAGGTCGTCGATCAGCGTGGCGAAAGGACGGTCGAACTCCCCCAATTGCTCGATGTGGAAGTCGAAGTTCTCGAAGTGCGTGTCGTAGTTCGAGTGGCTCACCTTGACGCAGGTCATGCCATGTTCGAGCAGACGCCGGGCCAGCAGGCAGTGCCGGCCGAAATCGTGCGAGCCGTAACGCTCCTGGTCGGCCGCCGGTTCCTTGGTGACGTCGAACACGTCGGCCCGCTCCATGAGCTGTAACGCCTGGTCGTACGAGTAACCATCAGCCTCGGTCTCGGCGGTTCGCCGCCGGGCGGTGAACCGCTGGTTGGCCTTGCGGCGCAAATCGTTGCGAGCGAGGTCCGCGGCCGGCGAAAGCCCTTCGGGCCGCAAAAGGTCGGCCGGCGGTTTGCCGTTGTCGATCGAAATCGACGCGAATTTGGGTCCCAGAAAAGCCGCGTCGGCCTTGTTCACGCCCGCCCCGCCAGGCTGAATGTGGACGTAGCCGGGCAGCGCCGCGCCGGCCGGGGCCAAAAGTCGCGAGACGGCCGATCCGAGCGTGGGGAACCGCTGTCCGGGCATGTCGCGGCGTCCCGTCTCGATGAAAATCGCTCCTTTACCGTGGTCGTCCTCCTTCGTGTTCACACTTCGCACCAGGCTCAGCCGATGCATCTGCTGGGCCGTGTAGGGCAACAGCTCACTGATCTGGACGCCGGGCACGCTGGTGGAGATGGCACGGAAAGGTCCGCCGGTATCGGTGCCCGGCTTGGGATCCCAGCTTTCCAGTTGGCTGAGACCCCCCGCCATGAAGAAAACGAGCACGCGTTTCTGCTGCGCGGCCAGCTCACCCGCCACCGCGGGTCGGATCAAGTGGCTCAGCCCGGCGATGTGCCCTAGACCGGCGTCGACCAGTCCGGCTCCGACCGACCCGCCGAGCAACCCGGCAAGCAGGCTGCGGCGCGAGATGCCATGTGCGGCAGATTGACAGGCGTAGTTGCAGTTGGTCATGGTTGGTGGTGAGTGGTGAGTTGTGAGTGGTGAGTGGTAGAACGGAATTCATTCCGTTGTTCTCGTTCCCACGCTCCGCGTGGGAATGTTTCTTCGGCCGCTCCGCGGCCACCAGGACGCGGAGCGTCTGTATGGTCAGTTCCCACGCGGAGCGTGGGAACGAGCGAATTTCTCCTCTTAGTGATTAAAGCGGAACTCATCTGAAGCCACCAGCGCCCAAATACACTCTTGCAAAGCGACCGGGCGGTCCTGGGCGCGGTTCTGCAGGTAGGCGGTCAAATCGGACACTTCTTCGGGTGTGGGCCGTCGAGTGAGGACGCTAACGTACAACTCTTCGGCCGCCGCCGGCGGCTCGGGAAGCTTGTTCAAGCGGTCGGCCAGGTTGCCGGGCTGCGGCGCGATCCACGATCGCAGCACGGCGCCGTTGGAGACGAACAGCACTTGTTCGAGCGTGGCCTGAAAATCCTGTTCGGGCTGGCCCGCCTGGCCGGCGAACGTGTTCACCAGCGGTCCCAAACTGCCCGCAATCCGCTCGTGCAACGTTTGCTCATTCAGCGCCGGCCCCAGGCCGATGCGATGCACGTCGGTGGTGCCCGTCGCCTGCAGCGCGGCCAGCCCCAACTGCTCGGGTGAAAGCGGCTTGAGTTGAGCGATCGCGTAACTCTCAGGCGGCAGCGACTCGACGCCCGGCGGCAGCTCGCTTGACCGTTGATATGCCTGGCTCAGAGCGACCTCGCGGAGGAACGCCTTGACGTCGAATTTCATCACCGCGAACCGCTCTGCCAGCAGCACTAACAAATCGGGGTGGGACGCCAGATTGCCTCCGTGGTCCATGTCCAGGGGCTGCACCAAGCCACGGCCCATCAAGAGCGCCCAGAGCCGATTGGCGATGTTGCGTTTGAAGGCGGTCGTTTCCGGCCGCGGAAGCAAGGCGGCCAATTGCGCCCGGCGGCTGTACTTGGGGACGGGCCGCACCCCGTCGGCCGGGGCCACCGAGTATTCCTGTCCTTTCTCGAATTGCGGTTCGTCGAGCTCCTTCTGGCCCGGCAGGTGCGGCCGCATGGGCTGATCGGTCGCCCCGGCGACGAACACCGACTTGAACGCGACATCCCCGTCGGCCTTTTCGGCATACAGGACCGGCTGCTTCTGCTCCTTCGGGGTGAACACGAAGCCGCGGTTGAAGAAGGCGAACAGCCCGAAATAGTCGGCCTGCAAGTAACCGTCGACCAGCGGGTGGTCGTGGCACTGGGCGCATTGCATATCGCGGCCGAGCAGCAACCGCCCCACGTCGCGGGTCAGAACGTTCGGCTCTCCCTCACGGTCGAGATAAAAGCGGGCGGCCGGCCGCAAGGCGCCCTCGGCGCCGTCGGCCGCCAGAATCTCGCGCACCAATTGGTCCCAGGGCTTGTTCGCGGCGAACGAAAGGCGCAGGTACTCTTCCCACTGCGCTTGCGGTACTCGATTGGCCGGCCGCCGTTCCATCAGCAGCACGTCGAACACCCGCTGCATTTGGCGCGCGAACTCTCGGCTGTTCAACAACCGCTCGATGAGTTGCTGCCGCTTGATCGGCGAAGGGTCGTCTAGGAACGCCTTTGCTTCTCCCAAGGTGGGGATCGTGCCCGTCAGGTCGAGATGAATTCGCCGCAGGAACTCGGCGTCGCTCGACGGTCCGGCCGGCGTGATTCCCTTGGCCGCCAGCTCAGAGTTGATTTGCTGGTCGATCAACGTGCCCAGCGACGGCTCCTGGGCGGCGGAATAGTCAGCCCGCATGCAAACAACTGCCATCAGCGCCAGGGCAACGGGTGCCGGCGGCAGGTGGAACATTCGTGCGAACAGGCGGGCAATCATCGGTAGTTCGGCCCCTGACCGAGGAAGGTGGGACACTCGCAGGCGAACGAACCGGGTAGGTCCACCGTTCATTGTGGCGAACGGCCGCCGAACAAGCAATACGCCCCCTCAAATTCTTTTGATGAGCCGCTGCTACTCAACGACGGGCTGAAGCCACTCGGGAACGGGCTGCGGACGCGGCGACGGTTTCCCGTCGTGGAACGCCGCCACCTGTCGAAAAGGGACATTGAGGTCGCTGTTGTCGAAAATCAAACTCGGCGAAGTCGATCACTTGAGCGCTCGGAACTCGCGGCCGACGAATCGGCCAAGGGTTTGCGTTCCGTCCTCTTCCACGCGGAGCAGCACGCCCGGCCCTTGCGACGAAGGCAAGTAATGTGGAAAAGGGGTCTCATCGAGGTAATCGGCGACACGCCGGCGTCCCGCGCTCGTATCGACGGTCGCCAAGCACTTCGAAAGCGGCTGTGTCGCGCCGGATCGTCGCAGAGCGAAAACGCGCGAGCCTTCGAGCAATGGTTCAATGACGCGCCCCAGGTGCGCCCAGAATTCGATTTGCCCCGCAATCGAGCGCTCGGAAATCTCGCCCGTCAATCGCGCATCGAGAACGAGGTCGTCGGATAGTTTTACGGGTTGACTCACGATCTTAATGGTAGCATTTTGCTACCGGTTTGGCGAGCGCTCACAACGGCACCCGACCCGGCTTGCCGACTTCGCGACCTCGGCCGAGGCAGCCCCGCGTTCGGCTGCGTCCGCAGCGATTTCGAGGCCCTTTACCGGGCAATCATCGGTAGTTCGACCCTTGACCGAGGAATGGGGAACACTCGCAGGCGAACGAACCGGGTAGGTCTACCGGGGGCTGTCACGATGACACGCGGCCTCGTACAATACATATTGAGGTTCCAATGGCCATTGAACTATCTAGCGAGCAGCGGCACGCCCTCGAAGCCGGTCGGCCCGTCCAACTCCGAGACGGCCAGCGCACGTACTACATCATCTCCGGCGAGCAGTTCGAGAGAATGAGGATGCTGGTGGAAGTCGAGCAGGCTGATCCCTCGTTGTACGAGGCAGGGGAGATTTGTCTCTACGACGGGCAATGACCTTGATCATACGTCAATGCCCTTTCTTCGAAGAGGCAACAGAGGTGGAGGTCGCCGGTCAGAAGGTCGAAATTCGACCCTACCAGATCATCCTCTGGGTCAGCATCCGCGCCAGCGGTATCGTCTCCCGGCGATTCCCCGCCATTCTCGATATCGGACATTCGCTGAATTTCTCGATCAAGGAAGAGCAGCTTCGCAATTGGGCCGCGGTCCAGCCCGGCGCGCTCAAGGAGATTGGCCACACAACTTTGAACAATCGCCCCGTACTCTTGAGCCGTGCCGACCTCGCACTCCGTCGCAATCGGAAGGAACGGCGGGACGAGCTCTTGGCGGTTGAGCCTGTTCCACCTCGATCTGCCCGAAGGCATTGTGGTTCATCCAGCGGGCGATCCGTCGAGTCCCAGGCTTCCCCTCCTCGGGCTGCGGGCCCTCGTGCATAACCGGCTCACGACCACAATCAATGGACGGAAGTTGGTGGCACTTCCGTCAATGATCTCAGGAGCGGAATAGCCTGCGTGATGAAATGTGTGGGTTGGTTTCTCGCCGATCTTCGCCGCATAAGAAAGATCGGAAATTTTCACCGGCCTCGAGGTGAAAATGGCTTGCGGCCGGATTCCAAGATGTACCCACCCCGATGAGTGAAGGCGGCCAAGCGCGAACGCAACTTGGGTGAGCGATGGCAAGACGGTAAGCAAAGGAGGCGGAGACGATCCTAGCATTTCGCCGAGGCTCGTGCCTTCGATTGCCTCCGTGACGAGGTACGCGCTGCCAGCTTGATCGAATTCCTCAAAAACACGCGGAAACATTGGGCAGTCAACGGCCGAAGAGATTCTCGCCGCATGCGGTCGACCGCCGGAGGATCCGCGGCTTCATGCAACCAAACGCTTCCGCGGTCCGTCAGCGCCGAGTACCGCGTCACCGCAGCGGTTCGACCTAGGCAAGAGACAATTCTGATTGCCCCCAACTCGCTTTTGATTTCCGATCCCGGGACAAGCAGTTCCGGAAAATCCGCGCCGCACAATGGTTCAATCAACTCGTCCAGCTCTACCGCCTCGCACGAGTCGTTGCAATTCAGGGGCTCGTTCATTGCGGAAACCTTCTCGTCCCTCATCGCATCGGCGCGACCGGCTAACCAGCACGAAACTCGAACCGGGCGTTTCCGAATGCGATTTCGTCGCCATCGCCAACCGGATGATCTTGGGTTACCCTTGCGAATTGTGGCCCCGGTGCGGATCGCACAAACGTACCGTTTTGTGATCCAAGGTCCTTGATAAGCCACTGACCGGATCCGGTCTTCCAGAGCTCGGCATGTCGACGCGACAAGTACGATGACTCAGGAAGAGCGGAGAGGTCGACATCGACCGGTCCGCTCTCGACATCGAACCGACCGATGACCACGTGTTCGCCGAGTTGAAATACCTCGTTGGTCAAGATGCCGCCGCGCCGCAGCGTGATCCTGCCGTGCGCGGTTTCACATGCGGGTGGCGTCGTGGTCGGCATCGCCGGTACACCCGGCACCGGCGCTGCGGGCGCTACAGGGCGAGATGCGATCGGCGGGGGCGCGACCGAAGCAGGTGCGGTGCTCGCGTTCCCCTTCAACTCCATTCCACAATCAGCGCAAACCGTGGCCTGATCTGGGACATTCGACCCACACGTTGAGCATTGTGCCATTGGATCAACTCCAGGAGACGACTTGCCGCACGCGCCAACTCGACCGAGACGCCGTGCAAGAACGTAGCATGACACCCGCCAATTTGGAGGGGAAAGAAGCACATTGAGGCTAAAGGGCGGCAATGCCGTTGTCAAGCACGGCGCGGATCGAACGGATCGAATGTTCCACTCGCGTTGGACTTGGTGCGTGAGGCCGCTGGAATCAGACACCCTTCGCGCTGTGCTGAGCGGCGTGCAGGGTCAAGTAA
>DATLQY010001069.1:0-4048 GCA_035534975.1 Pirellulales bacterium | reverse complement strand
TGACCGCGAATGCCCTTTTTGAAGCATTGGGTTTCGAACCAACGAAGCGGCCAAGTCTGGACGAGGCCGCCGGGGTCTTCGAGTTTCCCAAATAGCGTCGATTCGTTGGCAAACGTGCGGGCGTGATTGGCGCGCGAGTGCCAACGCGTGCTCCCGTCGTCGACGTTGGCGGAACATTACCAGCTACCTGCTTCATCGTGCCTTCATCCCCTTCCGCTTCAACGAATTGCTACTTGGATGCAGTCTGGGTATATTCTGTTTTCATGTTGTCCAATTAGCAAAAAACGAACGGGCAATTGCCCCAAGATCGACCGGCTGCGATCAGGAAGCGGGCGTGCATGGCGAACGTCGAGGAACTCTTGGTGCAGCTCGCCGAGGGAACCATCCTCGAAGGGCCGCACTGGACCGAGCCGGTCAAGGTGCTCATATCGAAAGCACGTGGTTCACGTATTGAAGTGCGGGCCGTCGGTATCCACACCAGGCGACTCTGGAACAAGCTCCTGACCGCGGACGACTTTGATGGTAAGGTGACGATCACGCCCTCGGGCAGGCTTGCCGCTCTCGACGGCAATCCGACGCACTTTCGCCTCGCGGCCGAGGCCCACCGCATCCGCCTGGCTTACCAGTACGATCCCCACTTCGCCGTTTCGGTCTCGCAGGTCGACCCGCTGCCCCATCAGATGGACGCGGTCTATTCGCACCTGCTCACCCAGCCTCGCATCCGCTTCCTGATTGCCGACGACCCCGGCGCCGGCAAAACGATCATGGCCGGGCTGGCACTCAAGGAGCTGAAGTGCCGCGGCCTGGTCGAGCGCACGCTGATCGTCACGCCCGCCAGCCTGACAGACCAATGGCGCCGCGAGCTGACCGACAAATTCGCGGAGACTTTCACGGTCGTCAATCGGGCGACGGTCGATTCGGCGTACGGCCGCAACGTTTGGGAAGATCATCCGCAGTGCATTACCTCGATCGATTTCGTTTCGCGGCAAGGCGACGTGCTCAAGGGGCTAAGCGAAATGCGGTGGGATCTGGCGATCGTCGACGAGGCGCACAAGATGGCCGCGTACCGCTACGGGCAGAAGGTCGATAAGACGGCCCGCTACGAATTCGGCGAGCTGTTGCGCGACCGCGCCGATCACCTGCTGTTTCTCACGGCCACTCCCCACAAAGGCGACCCGGAGAACTTCGCGCTACTCTTGCAACTGCTCGACCGCGATCTGTACGCCAGCGGCGAGATTTTGGCCGAGGCCAGCGCCCACGACGAAAACCGTATCATGATCCGCCGGCTCAAGGAGGACATGCGGAAATTCGACGGCTCGCCTTGCTTTCCTCCACGGAAAGTCAAGACACTGCCCTACGACCTCGCCGGCCCCGAGTTGGTGCTCTACAACGAAGTCACGAGCTACGTTCAGCAGAACTACCAGCGGGCGATGAACGCCCAGAACCGCAATGTCGGCCTGGCCTTGACGGTCCTTCAGCGGCGGCTGGCTTCCAGCGTCGCGGCGATCCGCCTGTCGCTTGAACGGCGGCTGAAACGGCTCAAGGATCTCCATAAGTTAGGCAAGATCGTGCAGGAAGGGGGTGAAATCCCCGACGATCTTGACGACCTGGCTGAATCGGACCGCTGGCGCGTCGAGGATGATATCGTCGAGCGGCTAACGATGGCCGAGAACATCTTCGAGCTCGAAACGGAGATCCAGGAGCTCGAACGGCTGGTGCAACAGGCGCGGCACAACGAAAGGAGCGTTCCCGAAACGAAGTTCGAGGAGCTTCGCGAAGTCGTCTCGGCACACGTGGCGGGCAAGGACGAACGACTCTTGATCTTCACCGAACACAAGGACACGCTCGATTTCCTGGTCCGCAAGCTCGCCAACCTCGGCTTCCACTGTTGCATGATCCACGGCGGAATGTCGTTGGAGCAGCGAGTCGGCGCCGAGCGCGAGTTTTTCGAGAACAAGCCCTCGGTGCTGGTCGCCACCGAGGCGGCGGGCGAGGGAATCAACCTCCAATTCTGTTCGCTGATGGTCAATTATGACATTCCGTGGAACCCCAACCGGCTTGAGCAGCGGATGGGCCGCATCCACCGCTACAAGCAGGCGCACGAGGTGATCATCTTCAATCTCGTCGCCCACAACACTCGCGAAGGCGAGGTGATGGAAAGGCTGCTCAAGAAGCTAGACGACATGCGCAAGGCGCTGGGGAGCGACCGCGTCTACGACGTGATCGGCGAGATCATCCCCGCCCCACGGTTCGACGTGCTGATGAAAGATTGGCTGGCGAAGCGCCGCTCGATGGTGGAAATCCTGGCCGAAATCGACTTGCAGACCGACGACGAACAGGTCGACCGCATCCGCGCCGACATGGCCGACCGCTCACTGGGCTCGCGGTACATCGACCTCACCCGGCTCGAAGCCGATCGCCGCACCAGCAAGGAACAGCGGCTGATGCCCGAGTACATCGAAAAGTTCTTCGTCGAAGCCTATCGCTCGTTCGGCGGCGCGATTGCCTTGGCGAGCGGAGCACGCGAGTCCCCCAGTGGTTCCGCGCGCCTTTGGTCGATCAGCCGCGTCCCGCCCGACTTGCGCAAGCTCTCAGAACCGGTGGAGCGCCGCTTCGGCAAAATCGGTCAGACCTACCCCAAGTTCACGTTCGACAAGGAGCAATCGGATGGCTACTCCGACATCGAGTTTGTCGGACCTGGCCACGCCCTGTTCGAGGGCATCGTCGAGCGCGTGCTCCGCGACTACGGCGTCGCGTTACGTCAGGGGGCCGTATTCCACAACGCCGACGCGACGGAGCCTGGCGTGCTCTGGCTCTTGAAGTGCGGCGTCGAGGATGGCCGCGGCCAGCCCATCGGCGAACGGCTCATCGCCGTCCAAGCCAGGCTTTCCACATCCAGCTCGTCGTCATCACTCGCAACGCATGCTTCTCCGACGACATCGAGACAGGCGTCCCTCATCTTTCACAAGACACAGCCCTACGCGCTGTTGGACCTGAAAACGCCGGAGACGGCTGCTGGGCCGCCCTCCGAGGTCCGCCAGGCGGCGGCCGATGAGGATTCGGTCATCGACTGGTCGCTCGATTCGGTTACGCCGGAGTATTTCAGCGAGATTCGCACGCGGCGCGAGCGCGAGCTGGGGATCAAGGAAAAGTACGTCCGCAAGTCGCTTCAGTTCTTGATCAGCGAGTCGAACAAGAAGCTGGCCAAGTACGACGCCCAACTGCGGCAGATGCGCCTCGAGGACGATCCCAAGCGGCTGGGCCTGCAAGGCAACCGAGCCCAGGAAGATGCGCGCCGGGCGGAGCTTCAGCAACGGCTCAAGGACCGGTTGGCCGAGATCGAGCAGGAGCGGCACCTTTCGGAAAAGCCACCCGAAGTGCTCGGCGTGGCGGTGATCCTGCCACCGCCGCGTGAGGTCGTGGCCAACGTCGATGGCATGGAAAACGACCCCGAGGTCGAGGCGATCGCGGTGGCCGCGGCAGTCAAATACGAAGAGGCCCACGGCCGCAAGCCCGTCAGCGTCGAGGAGGAGAACTGCGGCTGGGACCTGACGTCGCTGGCGGGTGGCCAGGTGGCCCGTTACATCGAGGTCAAGGGCCGCGGCGCCGTCGGAGGCGTCGCGCTCACGCCCAACGAGTGGATCAAGGCCCAGCGATTCGGCGCGGATTACTGGCTCTACATCGTGACGAACTGTAAGACGGCGCCCGAGCTGCATCTGATTCAAGACCCCGCCTCGAAGCTATCGCCCAAGGAAGAGGTCAGCGTCGTGCGGTACGTGATTGGGCAGGGGGACTGGACACGCGCGGCGGATACGCCGTAAGGATTGCTATGGGAACCCGTCTCGCGCCAATTTCCGGCCCGCCGTTCGATGACGCTTTGGTGGACAAAGCGCTCAGCGAGGAAGAGTCATACACTTTTGATTGCAAGCGAATCAAGGAGAATCTCACCAAGATCCTCGAAACCATCGTCGCCTTTGCCAACAGCGACGGTGGGACGATTGCCTTGGGGCTCGAAGACCCGGGCAAGGCCACGGGCCGCGACCGGGTG
>DATLQY010001068.1:0-5178 GCA_035534975.1 Pirellulales bacterium | reverse complement strand
CTGGCCGCCGCCTTGCTCTCCGAACGCGACCTACTCCGCCGTTCGGACGAACGACCGACCGATCACACGGGCGACTCCGACGTGCTCGACCGGGTCGTGGCCCTCGAAACATTCGAGCGGACAGGCCATCGCCATTCGTCGGCGGGCACGCTGGAGGCCGGCGCGGCGAGGTTCATCCTCCGCGCGCGCGATCAACTGCGCCGCCTGGCCCAGGGCAATGCGGGCCGCCGCGGAACTCGTGAGAATTCCGAGGTTGGCGGCGAGGCAACGAAACTCTCACGAGTTCCTCTACGCGACGACGATTCGGACGAATCGCTCTTGAGAGCGCTTGTGGCCGCGTTTCCCGACCGCATTGCCCGCAGGCGCGAACCGCGCAGTCCTCGCGCGCTGATGGTCGGCGGACGTGGAGTGCGGCTCGGACGACAAAGCGCTGTGACCGAGGCGGAGCTATTCGTCTGTGTGGACCTGGAGGAGATCGGCAAGGCGGAGGCCCTGGTGCGTCAAGCGTCGCTGGTGCGACGCGAATGGCTGCCGGAGGCACGGCTACGCGTGACGGTCGACGTCGAGTTTGACCCGGCCCGGGAGCGAGTCGTCGCCTGGCGACGCACGCGGTTCGACGACCTGGTATTGGACGAGGCGGCAACGAGCATTCCGCCGGACGTCGACGCCGCGCCGATCCTGGCCCGTGAGGCCGCGGCGCGGCTGGAACGCTCTTTGCGTTTGGACGAAGCGGCGGCGGCCTTTCTCTCCCGCGTGCGGCTCTTGCAAAATTCCATGCCCGAGCTCGAACTACCGGTATTCGGCGATGATCCGCTGGGCGAACTGCTTCCCTGGCTTTGCGCGGGCTGCGTCTCGTTCGACGACTTGCGCAAGGCGCCGGTGCTATCGGCCTTGAAGGCCCGGCTTACGCCGGCGCAACTGGCGGCGGTCGAACGCGAGGCGCCCCAGCGCTGGCAGTCGCCCGGCGGGAGTTGGATCGCGATTAGCTATGAACCTGGACAGCCGCCCGTTCTCGCCGCGCGGATACAGCAACTGTTCGGTCTGAAGCAGACGCCGCGCGTGGCGGGCGGGCGCGTGCCGGTGTTGTTGCACCTCTTGGCCCCGAACATGCGCCCGCAGCAAATCACGGGCGATCTGGAAAGCTTCTGGAGGAACACCTATCCGCAAGTCCGCAAGGAGTTGCGGCGGCGCTATCCCAAGCACGCCTGGCCCGAAGATCCTTGGACGGCCGCCGCGCAGCGGTGAGCGCGCGTTATCGGTCAACGGGTGGAGCAAGCTGGCGCAGCCAGCGCCGGCCCGCCATTGGTCGGCGCTGGTGGGCCGACGCCCGCCGACCCGCTGCGCGGGTGCCCCGGGTCTTGTCCCACCCTACGTGCCTCGAGTCCACGGCCGAATTCGAAAATCATTCGGCGTTCGATGGCGCAGCGACGACGGCCACGGTGCCAAACGTCGTATCGCGGCTCGCGGCGCGCAGCGCAGCGCGCGTGGCAGGCGAGGCAAAATAGCCTCGCAAGCAACGGTCAACCGCCGGAGGCTGAATGATCCGCCCCGTCGCCCAACGAACGAACGTGGCCGTCGACACCCCGAAGTCAGCCGCCACTTCATCTTCTTTTGCGCCGAGGCTTGCCACGGCGGCGCAGATTTGCTCTGGCGTCAGCAACTTGAGCTGCTGGCGCAGGGCAAGGTGAATCTGTTCATCGACGCGCGCATCGAATACCAACTCGCCGCACGCACGGCATTGTAGGGCCTTTAGCCGTGGCACATCGACGGTCACGTGCCGACCGTCGTACAAGAGCGTCGATGTGTGGGCAATCGTCGTCGGCGACACCTCAATCGCCCGGCAACTTGGGCATGGCCAGGGAAACGGACGATCACCTCGGGGGGGGGACGGATTCGCCATGAATTTCCTCAAACCAAGTGAACGCTCACGATCGATATGAGAGGATCCTCCGGATCGTCTCGTAAAAGAACGGTTTCGAAATAGATCATGGTGCCTTCAATCTCGAAACGCACGTCGAAATGGTACTTGCAATCCATCCACGCTTCGCGACGTTCTTCGACCTGTTCCAGTGTTCCGCCCCCAGCAACGTGTTGGTAGAGCAACCATTCGACTTCGTCGAGACGATAGCCCTCGAGGTGCTCATTGACCCATTGCCTCGCCCCAGACTTCCAGATGACGTACCCAGCGAACCGTTGGCCTTCCGTTAGTGCCGCCAGCCACGCTTGAAGGAATCGCGGATTGGCTGCGCGCGCCATTGAATTCCCTCAAGGTTGGTCAACGTATTATACTTCATACTCCATGTTCACGGCAAATCGAACAAGGGCTGTCGGAAAACACTCACATGTCGGACGCCATCAACCCTTACAATGCTGGTCCAACGGCCATGCCGGGCGCGCCTACCGTGGTCGGCGTCGTTGACGAGGTCGCCTACGAACTCGCTATCAACGACCTGGTTGCCTTCGCGCTCGACCACCAGAAAAAGTCTCCCACAATTCGTCGTCGGCGGCGTGTGACCTGCTTGCTCTTGCCCGCCGTACTCTTCGCCGTGGGCGCACTCATGCTGTTGGTCGACGTCATCGGAGGGGCCTTCGTCAGCTTCGTCGGCGCCGCCACCTTGTTGCTGGTGCCATCGTTGCAGCGCCGCGCGACCGCCCGAATTCTGGCGAAGGTCTACGCCGAAGGATCGAACCGGGCGGTATTGGGATGGCGACGGCTATCGATCGGGCGGGAAGGCGTGGTGATGATCTCGGACCTGGTCGAATCGCGAATTAAATGGCCGGCGATCGAGAAGATTGACACGTCGAACGAGCACCTATTCATCTACATCAGTTCGATGAGCGCCCACGTGGTGCCGATTCGGGCGTTTGCCAGCGCCATGCACTTTTCGGCATTCGTCGAATCGGCGCGCGGCTATTGGCGGCAAGCGCGCGACGCAATAGGCCCGACGGCGTGATCGACCGGCGCTGGCTCACTTGGCCCCGACGAGCGCGGCCTTCTTTTTGTCGGCGATGATCGCCTCTTGGATGCTCGACGGAACGCGGCGGTACTTGGAGAATTCCATCGTGAACGTGCCTTGTCCCTGCGTCATGCTCCGCAGGTCGGTCGAATAACCGAACGTCTCGGCCAGGGGGACCTCGGCCTCGATCGTGGCCGTCGAACCGACCATATCGGTCGCGAGGATCATTCCGCGGCGGCTGGTCAGCTCGCCGGCCACCGAGCCTTGATAGTTCGAGGGGACCTCGACTTCGAACTTCATCACCGGTTCGAGCAAGACGGGCTTGGTCTTGAGAAACGTCTCGCGGAAACAGTTACGAGCGCATATCTGGAAGGCCATGTCCGAGCTATCGACTTCGTGGTACGAGCCGTCTTCCAGGACCGTCTTCACGCCCACGATCGGGTAGCCCGCCAGCGGACCCTTCGCCAGCGAATCGCGGAAACCCTTCTCGACCGAGGGAATGTACTCGCGGGGGATGCGGCCGCCCACGACGTCGTCCTCGAATTCGAATATCTCTTCCTCGGAGTCGTCGGGCAAGGGGAGCATCTTGCCGACGATGTGGGCGTACTGGCCCGAACCGCCGGTCTGCTTCTTGTGCTTGAAGTTGTACTCGGTCGCCTTGGTGGGCGCCTCGCGGTAACTGACTTTGGGTGCGCCGACTTCCACCTCGACCTTGTATTCGCGGCGAATGCGCTCGACGTAGATGTCGAGGTGCAGCTCGCCCATTCCCGCGATCACCATTTCGCCCGTCTCCTCGTCGGTCGAGACGCGGAACGTCGGATCTTCCTTCATGAACCGCTGCAGGGCCTTGCTCAAGCGGTCGGCGCCGTCGCGTACCAAGGGACTGACGGCCATCTTGATCACCGGTTCGGGCACGAACATGTTTTCCAGCGTGCAGTACTTGTGCTGCTGGGCGTAGGTATCGCCGCTGGCGCAATCGACGCCGATCACGGCCACGATGTCGCCGGCGCCGGCGCTGTCGACCTCCGCGCGCTTGTCGGCGTGCATCCGCACGATGCGGCTGAAGCGGTGCTTTTGGCCGGTGCGCTGGTTGTAATAGGTTTCGCCCTTGGCGATCGTCCCCTGGTAGATCCGCATGAAAGTCAACTGGCCGTAAGGATCTTCGACGATCTTGAAGGCCATGCCGACGAACGGTTTTTCCGGGTCGGCTTCGAGCGGGAACTGCTGCGTGGCGTCGGCGTGGCTCTTGGCCACGATCTTCCGATCGAGCGGCGAAGGGAGGTAACGGACGACCGCGTCCAACAGGGGCTGTACGCCCTTGTTGCGATAGGCCGTGCCCATGAAGACGGGCGTTAATTCCTGGGTCTGCACGCCCTGCTTGATGATCGAATGGATCAGCTCCTCGGGCACCGGTTCCTCGCCCAAGAGCAGCTCCATCAGGTGGTCGCTGTACATGGCAAGGGCTTCGAGCATGTGCTGGCGCTCGGCGGCGGCCGCGGCGGCCAAGGCGGCGGGCACGTCCTCGTGGCGAAGGTCTTCACCGTTTGCGCCGTCGAAGTAAATGGTCCGCATCGAAACCAGGTCGATCACTCCCTCGAATTCGTCTTCCTTGCCGATCGGCAACTGCATCAACACGGCATCGCAGTCGAGCTTTTCGCGCAGTTGCTTGACGACGCGGCGGTAGTCGCTGCCGGTGCGGTCCATCTTGTTGATGAACGCCAGGCGAGGAACATGGTATCGCTTCATTTGGCGGTCGACCGTCATCGACTGCGATTGCACGCCGCCGACGGCGCACAGCACCAGCACCGCCCCGTCGAGCACGCGCAGACTGCGTTCCACCTCGACAGTGAAATCAACGTGGCCCGGAGTGTCGATCAGGTTGATCTGGTGGTCGTTCCATTCGACGGTGGTCGCCGCACTGGTGATGGTGATTCCGCGCTCGCGCTCCAGGTCCATGTAGTCCATGGTCGCGCCCCCTTCGCCCTTCACCTCCTGCATACGGTGAATGCGGCCGGCGTAAAAAAGGATGCGCTCGCTCAAGGTGGTTTTGCCCGAGTCGATGTGCGCCGAGATGCCGATGTTGCGAAGGGTTGCCAGATCCATGTCCATAACTCGAAAAAACAGTACATCCGTGGTGCTCGCCGCACGATACACTTCGGTGCGACGCTCACCAGCGGCAAGATGTCAACGTGGAATGCCCGGAAGCCTCCCCCCCCCCCCC
>DATLQY010001067.1:0-6402 GCA_035534975.1 Pirellulales bacterium | reverse complement strand
ATGCCGTTGAGCGATTCCACAGCGGCTTGGGTCTGCCTGCCCTGCTCTGCCAGAAGCGCCAGCAATCGAGTCGTCTCGGAGGTCACACCCTGCTGGTCGACCAATTGCGACTCGAGCGATTGAATGCCCCGCAGCGCCCGTGCCGCGGCCTCGGTCTGCTGAGATTGCCTGGCCAGCAGGCCCAACAGATCGTTCGTCTTGGCCGTTCCGTCACGATGGCCGGCAAGTTTGTTCATGCTTCGTTCCAGTTCGCCGACCTGGCCCTGCAGGCGAGCGAACTGCTCAGTCATCGGACGGGTGGTTCCCAGGTGGACCACCAAGAGTCCGACCGCGAATCCTCCTCCAAACAAGGCCCATCCGGGAAACTGCTGCAGTTTGTATGAGCGTGCGCCGTCCGTGGCAGGGTTTGAATCCATTCTGTCGGTAGTGTTGTTCAAGTTTCCGTCTCCTACCCAACGTGGTGCGAACCGCCGACCGTAGCGAGTTGGCTCGTGAAAGCCCAGATTGGGGTATCGGACAACTCGACGCCACTTATCGACTCTTTGTAGATTGCCCTAACGATCGTCACCAAAGCCATCATGCCAGGCCGCGAACCTCGACCCATCTTGCCTTGTCTTGCGTAATATCAATAAAGTCCCCAATCGCAAGAACCTGCCGGCTTGCTTCGGCGAGCAGTTAAATACGCGCCGCCCCCAACGGAGGAGAACCCAACGATGAGCGATGCACCAAACGAGCCGAACAATGAGCGACCGGGAGGCCAGGTCGGGGCCTTGAGGGTGGCGCGGGCCGATTATGCCCCTTTCGGCCGGTGGCTCGACGTGGAGTTGGAAAAACTCGTGGCCCGTTGGGTTCATCTGGCGGCGCCCGCCGCGACTCGGCGCGAGCGAGTTTTGCGCAAGCCCAGGCGCTAAGTACCGAATTCGGGACGCCTTCGTTCGAGCTGGCTTTGCAGGCGCTGTACGATCGAGCTATGCATCTGGCTGACGCGGCTCTCCGAAAGATCGAGCGTCGCGCCAATCTCCTTCATCGTGAGCTCTTCGTAGTAGTAGAGGATGATGATCAACCGTTCGTTGCGGTTCAGGCCCTTGGTGACCAGCCGCATCAGGTCGGTCTTCTGGATGCGGCGAGTGGGATCTTCGCCCTTCTTGTCTTCGAGGATGTCGATCTCGCGGACGTCCTTGTAACTGTCGGTCTCGTACCACTTCTTGTTCAGGCTGATCAGCCCGACGGCGTTGGCGTCGAGGATCATTTTCTCGAGCTCCGGCACGCTGATGGCAAGATGGCCGGAGAGTTCGATTTCCGTCGGCTGGCGGCCGAGCTTGGCTTCGAGGGTTTTCATCGCCTCGTTGAGCTTGCTGGCCTTCGAGCGGACGAGGCGAGGCACCCAGTCCATCGTGCGCAGCTCGTCGAGCATGGCGCCACGGATGCGGGGCACGCAGTAGGTCTCGAATTTGACGCCGCGTGAAAGGTCGAAAGCGTCGATGGCATCCATCAGTCCGAACACGCCGGCCGAGACCAGGTCGTCGAGCTCGACGCCCTCGGGAAGCCGCGACCAGATGCGTTCGCCGTTGTACTTGACCAGCGGCAGGTAAAGCTCGACCAGTCGGTTGCGAAGCTCCTGGTTCGACGTGTCGGCCTTGAACGCTTCCCAGAGATGTGTCACATCCTCGGCTGCGACCGTGGTTGCCATGCATTCCTCCGTGATTGCGCATTCGGCCGATCGGCCACGAAAGGATTCGCGCCCGCCGCCTAGTCGGGCGGCCAAACCGGGCACGATTCCCTTCGGCCCGACCGTCGTTGATTCGTCTCGCCCTCGGGCGGCACCCTCCCGCGGCATGCCGCGCGGCCGGTTTCGCCTTGAGCTCGTCGCGCACTGGTTCGACCGCGATCGGCTCGTCAAATTCGATGTAACCGTTACAGCTTGACGGCGCTTTCGCGACCGACAGTGGTATCATTTATCGACCGAACGGGCATTGCGGCTTGAGTCGATTGTCTCGATTTTTCGGTTCCGCTGCCAGGGTCTCCGCCAAGGTCTCCAGGGGTCCGGCGGCGGCGCAACCAGGCGATTCGAGCACGAACGGCATCCGCGACCGGGCGGCGGATGCGACCGAGGCATCCAACGGGACGTGCCCCCCATCACCCAGTTCGAGCGCCAGAAAGCGCCGGCAGGCGCGTGCGAGCCGTGCGTGCGTGTCGGTCGCCGATGCCGCGTCGGTTGTCAGGTTCACCAGAGTATGCAACTGCGGCCGCGCCGCCGCGGCCGCCAAGAGCTTGATCGCGGCGTAGGTATTCATCACCGCCGCGTCGTCCGGGGAAGTGACGAACAATACGCTGTCGGCCGCCTGCCAAAACCGCCGCACGACACGGTTCTGGCCGCTGCCGGTATCGAGTATGACGAAGTCGGCGTGCGGACCCAATCGCGAAAGCTCGTGCAGTAGTTGCTCCTGCGCCGACGGGGAACACTCCCAAGCGTGCCCGGTGGCCCAGGCGCCCGGCAGCACCAGGATACCGGCCGGACCCCGGACAAGGGCCTCATGGACGCTACGGCGCCCGGTGAGCACGTCGCCCACCGTGTAGCCGTCGCCCGCGCGGCACAGCGTCGCGGCGTCGGCTCGTCCCAGGTCGGCGTCGACGAGAACGGTGCGATATCCGTCCAGCGCCAAAGCGACTGCCAGATTGACCGCAATCGTCGTCGTCCCCACGCCCCCCTTTCCGCCGGTCACCACCACCAGACGCGAGGCGCGTGGTTCGGCGCTCGGCGCGCCGCGCGCGACGCCCTCATGTACCAGTATTCGGAGGCGGTTGGCCTGGTCGGACATCGTGCTGAGCTTCCAATTCCCCGTTCCCACATAAGGCGTGGGAACATTTGATTCATGCCATGCCTAAAATAGAACGCGCCAATCGTCGTCGGTCTGCGTGCGATATGTCGTCGGGCACGTTTTGGCCGTTCGTCAAATAACTCAGTGGCAGCTTGCACGACCGCAGCAGCGGCAGCAAGTTGCCCAAACCGTGGGCCTCGTCGAGCTTGCTCAAGATCAAAGCGGTGGTGCCGACCTCGGCGAACCGTTCGGCGGTGCGAGCGAGCGTTGCGGCGCCGGCCACGCTGCTTAGCACCAGGTGGACTTCGTCGACCTGGGCTTCCGTAAGAAATGTCCGCAGCTCTTGCAATTGCTCTTCGTCCTTGGGACTACGGCCGGCGGTATCGAGCAAAACCAGGTCGAGCCCGGTCATGCCGTCGACGGCCTCGCGCATTTCACGTGGCGTCGCAACCACTTGCATCGGCAAGTCGATGATGTCGGCATAGGTCCGCAGTTGCTCCACGGCGGCAATACGGTAGGTGTCAACCGTGATCAGCCCGACTTTGCGCTTGTCGCGGAGCCGGAAGTTGGCGGCCAGCTTGGCAATCGTCGTGGTCTTGCCGACTCCCGTCGGACCAACCAAGGCCACCAGCCGCCGCCGGCCAGGCGTGAGTACGATCGGCCCAGTCACGTCGATTTCGTCTTCGATCCAGCGCGCGATCCGCGACTTCGCCAGGAGCGTTTCGCTCAGGTCGCCGTCGGGTAACTCGAGTCGCAACCGCTCGACGAGCTCGCGGGCCAGTTCCTCGTTGACCTCGGCTTCGATCAAGTCGGCGAAGAGGCGGAACGACGCGTCAGACCAGTCACCCTGGGTTAGATGGCGGCTTCGCAGGCAGAGATCCTCGACGAGCGAGTGCAAATGGTCGAGTTGTCCCTTGAGTTCGCTACGAAAGATCGCCCGGCCCGCCCATTCCAGCGGTGGGACCGCTTTCTTGGCCGAGGGTTGCGCCAATTGCGGCAGACGGCTGGGCACGTTGAATTCGTTCGACGCGGTGACCTCGATTTGACGCGTGACGGGGATCCAGCTCAATAGACCCTTGCCGCGTACTTCGCGGGTGTGCAGCACGGCGGCCGACGGTCCCAGTTCACGGCGCACCAGGGCCAGGGCTTCTTGCATCGTCGCGGCGCGGTAAGTACGGACGTCCATGTTAGTCATTGGTCATTGGTCATTAGTTGTTGGTCGTTGGTCATTGGTGGTCGGTCTTTGACGGTTGGCTCGTGCCGATCAATCTCTCTCTATGAAAAACAAATGACGAATGACCAATGACAACTACGCGGCTACTCCTTCCGCAACCGTCCCAACCATGTCAATCTGCGTGTCGCGCGTTATCTCGCCGTAGCCGAGTACGTGAAGGTGCGGCAGGTGCGGCGCCGTGAGCTGACGCAACACGGGACGGATTTGCGGGCTGACGAGCACGACGGGTGGATGTCCGGCCGCGGTCAGCCGCTCGACCTCGCAAGCAATCGATCGGCAGATGGCCTCGATGGCCTGGGGCGCCATGAGAACGTGCATTCCCTGCTCGGTCGCGTCGAAGCACGAGCGTACTTGGTCTTCGAGCGCCGCACCAAGCGTAACGACGCGCAGCCGGCGCTGGTCGTCGCGATAGCGCGAGCAGATGGTCCGGGCAAGGCGGCACCGCACTTGCTCGGTCAATAGCACAGGATCCTTCGTTCGGCCGGCATGATCGCCCAATGTCTCCAGGATCGGGCCGAGCTGGCGGATCGAAACCCGTTCGCGCAGAAGCATCTGCAAGATCCGCTGCACTTCAGCGAGGCTCATTTGCGCGGGAACGAGTTCGTCGACCACGGCGGGCGAGGTCTTCTTCAACTCGTCGATCAGATGCTTGGTCGCGTCGCGGGTCAGGATTTCATCGGCGTGCTTGTGGACTAGCTCGGTGAAGTGGGTGGCCAGCACGCTTGGCGGCTCAACCACGGTGTAGCCCAATCGCTCGGCCTGGTCGCGCTGGCCGGGCTCGATCCAGACGGCCCGCGTGTCGAAGGCCGGTTCACGGGCGGCGATTCCCTTCATCGTGCCCGACATGTGTCCGGTTTCCATCGCCAACAGCAGGTTCGGGTAAAGCAGGGCCTCGGCCACTACGGCGTCGGCCACCTTGATGCGATAGGCGTTTTGATCGAGCCGCAGGTTGTCGCGGATGCGGACCTTGGGCACGAGAATGCCGATCTCGGCGGCAATGCTTTGCCGTACTTTTTGAATGCGCTGAAGCAAATCCCCGCCTCGCTTGGGATCGGCCAGCCGGATCAGGGCCACTCCGATTTCGATCTCCATGGGATCCACCGCCAGGTAATCCTCGATGCGCTCTTCGGGGGGCTTCGTTTCGTGCGCCTTGGCCTCGGCTTCCGACTTGGTCGCCTTCTGCCTGCGCGAGAGGGTCAATGCGAAACCGGTGCAAGCGGCCCCCAGGGAGACCAGCGGCAAGGTGGGCAAATTGGTGAATACCAAGGTGCCGAGGAAAGCACCGGTCACGGCCAGGGCCTGCGGCCGCGAGAAAAGCTGTCCCAGGAACTCGGCCGGCAAATTGACTTCGTTCGTGCTTCGGGTCACCAGCAAACCGGCGGCAAGGCAGATTAGCAGGGCTGGCACCTGACTCACCAGTCCATCGCCAATCGTCAGCTTGGTAAATAGCGCGGCGGCCCCGGAAATCGTCATCCCGTCCTCGATCACGCCAATGAAGAGGCCCCCAAAAATGTTGATCAAGGTGATCACGACGCCGGCGATCGCGTCGCCGCGGATGAATTTACTGGCCCCGTCCATGGCCCCGAAAAAGTCGGCCTGCCGGGTGATGTCGAAACGGCGGCGTTGGGCCTCGCGTTGGTCGATGGCCCCGGCATTGAGATCGGCGTCGATGGCCATTTGACGGCCCGGCATGCCATCAAGCGCGAACCGGGCGGCGACTTCGCTGATACGCGTGGCGCCCTTAGTAATGACGACGAACTGGATTACGACGATGATCGCAAAGATGATCAGCCCCACAACCAGCTTGTCGCCCGCCACGAATTCGCCGAAGCTCCGCACGACACCGCCGGCCGCTTCCAACCCGTCGCTGCCAGCCCGCGTGAGAATCAGCCGCGTGGTGGCAACGTTCAAGACCAGCCGGCCGAGCGTGGTGGCAAGCAACAAAGTGGGAAAAATGTTGAACTCCAGCGGCGTTCGGACGTATACCGTCGTTAGAAGCATGATCACAGCCACGCTGATATTGGCGGCCAGGAGTATATCCATCAGTGCCGCTGGCACGGGAACCATGATCACCAGTACGCTGGCGATGATTCCAACAGGCAAAATCAGCTCCGGCGAGCGCGCGAGGGCGGAGCCCAAGCCGCTTCCGGACGTGGCACCAGGAGGCATCGGACAACTCCGGACGTCAGGCGGCGGACGGAACGAATGGAATTGATTTGTCGGTAGAAGAAGGGGCGGAAATTACTCAAAAGCCCCCCCAGTGTCCAGGTCGATTGTGAGGGCGATCGCGTAATATGTACAATCAGGGCAGGTTCATACTTCATGCCGCCGGAAATGAGACGTTATCGC
>DATLQY010001066.1:0-3390 GCA_035534975.1 Pirellulales bacterium | reverse complement strand
GTTCTCCATCTCCTCGAACATCCGTCCGAACGGTCGAGTGAGCTGCCGTTCCTTCCTCCAGGGAATAAGTGAGCTGACCATGGTCCACCTCCGTTGGTTAGGATTGCCGACAAGGCCCCGGCGGCGCACTGCCGCCAGAATGTTCGCCTTGCCTTCTTCCATCGATTCCTGGTGTCGAAAGCACGATTTGCCTTCTCGTCTCAGGGCTTGGCTAGTTGGCCACCGTGCAAACCCCGTGCCACCTATCGACGGTCAGGAAATGCGGCACAAAACCCGCCGGCATGGCCGATCGACAGTGTGCTCGATAACACATCAAGTGTGCTGATGAGCACAGTTCGGCAGCTTCCATTGCGCGCAGCACAGCTCGCGGTTTTGATCTATAATTCGCGGTAGCGATCTCAAAAGCTCGAGATCAGCGCCATGGCACGCCAATTGCAACCCATTGACCCTGCCTGGCCGGACGCCGATGGTGGCAGGCCGATCGCGTGACGACCAGCGGGAACCATTCCTATGCCCAATGAAATGAAGCTTCATCAACCTTGGTTGGTGGCCGTATGGCCGGGCATGGGAAGCGTCGCCCTGTCGGCAGGCTACTACCTGATGGCGAAGCTTGGCATGCAGGTCTTCGCGGAGTTCCAGGCACGCGAGCTGTTCGACGTCGAGCACGTCGAGGTCAAGAATGGCCTGATCCGCACCGGCCGCATGCCGCGCAGCCGGCTTTTCATCTGGCACGATCCGGCGATGAAGCACGACATCGTGCTCTTCATCGGAGAAGCCCAGCCACCGTTGGGAAAATACGCGTTTTGCCAAAAGCTGATCGAATTTGCCCAGCGGTTGAGCGTCGAACGCGTTTTCACGTTCGCCGCCATGGCCACCCAGATGCACCCCGAACACCCGTCGCGCGTCTTTTCCGCCGCGACCGCCGAGGAAAGCCTGGCTGAACTCAAGCGGCAGGAACTGACGCTGCTCGAAGACGGACAGATCGGCGGCCTCAACGGAGTGCTGCTGGGCGTGGCGGCCGAAGCGGGGCTGAACGGCACCTGTTTGCTCGGCGAGATGCCGCACATCTTCGCCCAGTTGCCCTTTCCCAAAGCGTCGTTGGCCGTCTTGCAGGTCTTCAGTACCATGGCCGGAATCGAGATCGACTTCGCGGAGCTTTCCGAGCAAGCCGCCGCCATTGAGCAGCGCCTGGGCGAGTTGTTGGCCCAGGTCGAAAGACAAATGGGGCAAGAGGGTCCGCCGCCAGAGGAACAGTACAACCCGGAACAGTACAACCCGGAACCGAGCGACGAAGGCCGCCTCGCGCCCGATGACGAGCGGCGCCTCGAGCAGCTCTTCAAGCAAGCCCGCGACAACCGCTCGAAGGCCTACGAGCTTAAGAGCGAACTGGACCGTCTTGGCGTGTTCAAGGACTACGAAGATCGCTTTCTCGACCTGTTCCGCAGCACGGGCTGAACCGTTGTGCTCCTGACCATGCTGACGAGCGAGCCGATGACGTCTACGGACTACGCCAGTCGTCGATCCGAAGTCCATGCATCCAGGTAAAGTGGCGGCTGTTGCCCGTGACGAGGACCAGGTCATGCACGAGTGCCTTCGCGCCGATCAGGAGGGCCCCGTGACGATGCGTGACGATGGAAGACACGCAAATCTTCCTGTCTTCAACGTGACGGCGTCACTTAGAGCCTACAGCAGCACGCCGAATCCCTGCGCGCCGGGACACGTCGTGCTGGTGAGCACCGACGGACGTTACGCGTCGGCGAGCAAATTCTGCTGGCTCTTCGATTCGTGCTGCGCGTAATGCTCCTTGCACTCGCCCTCCCTTCCGCGCACGATGCGACGACCGCACAGGCCCCCGTACTGCGAGGTGACGATCGTCCATTGCCCCTCGCCGTCGTGGTCGTCGCGATAGATCACGACCCAGTCGTGCGTCATGCCCAGCTCGTGCGCATGGGCGGTATTGGAATAAAGGGCCGTATAATGCCGCGAGTCGCGTTGAGTGTGCAGCACCGACAGCCAAGCCTCGCTCGTGGGGTTGAACCGCCGTGGCGCGATCTTCGGTAGCCGCCCCTTCTCAGCCAGGGCGCGGTACTCGCGGTCTACGTCGAGCAGCTCGCCGATTGGCGGCTCGTCGGGCCGCCGTGGGTGCCGCTTCGTTTCAGGCAACAGAGGCCGACGACGAAAACGGCCGGCCAACGATTCGCGGACCGCCTGAATCCGCTTGCGCCCCATGCCCGGCACTTCGGCCAGCCGACCGTCGTACGACGACACCTCCAACTCGGCGAGCGTCTCGATGTCGAGCCGCTCGTGGATACGGGCGGCCATTTCGCGGCCAATGCCCGGCACCGTGGCGAACAAGTGCTCGGGCGCGCCCTCGCCGTGCAGACGCTCCAACAGCCCCAGCCGGCCAGTCAAGGCGAGCTGCTCGATCGCCCGGGCCAGCGAGCTGCCAATCTTCGACAATTTCATCAGGCCCGGCAAACCCTCGGCCGCCAAGAGCTGATGGACCGGACGGGCCATTTCGAGCAACGTCTCGGCCGCAACGCGGTAGGCTTTCACGCGAAACGGGCTGGCGCCCTGCGATTCGAGCAGTTCGGCGATCGTCGTGAGCCGTTCGGCCACTTGTCGGTTGGTCAGCGGCAATGCGTGTTCCATGTCGTCACCCCGAATCATACGGGCGGCCAGTTGACGCGCCGTCGAGTGGCCCGATCCGTGGTTATACGGCTTCGACGACGCCATGTACCAATGGTACGAAGGCACACTCGCATAATTTGCGAATGACCGGCTCGCCCGCGACCTTGCGGATTTGGGTCAATACCTGGTGGCCACAACATCCCAATGGAATCACCAACAGGCCGCCTTCGCAGAGCTGCTCAAAAAGGGCCGGCGGGCATTCGACCGCCGCCGCCGTGACGATCACCCGATCGTACGGCGCTTGCGCCGGCCAACCCAAGTTGCCGTCGCCCTCGATGACCGTGATGTTCCCGTAGCCCAACCTCGTCAGCCGATTCACGGCACGCACGGCCAGCTCTTCGAACCGCTCGATGCTGATCACCGAGCGCGCCAACTCGGCGAGGACCGCCGCCTGGTAGCCGCTCCCCGTGCCCACTTCCAGCACCGATTCGATGCCGCACAACTCCAATGCCTGCGTCATCAGCGCCACGATGTAGGGCTGGCTGATCGTCTGGTTGCAGCCGATGGGTTGGGCCCGGTCGGCGTAGGCCAGGTGTCGCATTTGCCGCGGCACGAACAGCTCACGAGGCACGCGGCCCATCGCATCGAGCACCGCTTCGGAGGTGATCCCCTTGCGGCGCAACGACTCGATCAGCGCCTGCCGTGGTTCGACGGAGTTGTTCGTGAATGATCTCATCTTGGTGTTGAATTGGCTTGAAC
>DATLQY010001065.1:0-2132 GCA_035534975.1 Pirellulales bacterium | reverse complement strand
GCGTTGTGTCGTAGACGATCGAGTAGTCGATGCCCTTGGGGAAGCGGTCTTTGAGATCTTCCATTTTCTCACGCACGCGGCGTGCGACTTCCAGCGCGTTCGATCCGGGAAGCTGGTAGATCGACAAGGCCACCGACGGTTTGCCGTCGAGCGTGCAGGTCTGGTCGTAAACCTGCGCGCCGAGCGTGACCTCCGCCACGTCGCGCAAGCGGACGAAGCGCCCGAGGGGGTCGGTCTTGAGGATCATTTCGCCGAACTGCTCGGCATCGGTCAAGCGGCCCATCGTGCTCATAGTGAACTGGAACACCTGACCGCTGGCGATCGGCGGCTGGCCGATCTGACCGGCGGCCACCTGCGTGTTCTGCTGCTCGATGGCGCGCACCACGTCGGCGCTGGTCAGGTTGCGGTGGGCCATCTTCTCCGGGTCGAGCCAAACCCGCATGCTGTAGTCGCGCTGACCCAGGTACGTGATGTCGCCGACGCCCTCCAGCCGTGAAAGCTCGTCCTTGAGCTGGATCGTGGCGTAGTTGCTGAGATAGATGTCCTCGCGGCTGCCGTCGGGCGAGAAGAGGTTGACGATCATCAGCACGCTGGGTGACTTCTTCTTGACCATCACGCCGCGGCGCTGGACCAGGCTGGGCAGAATCGGCTGGGCCAGCGAAACGCGGTTCTGCACCAGCACCTGGGCCATGTTCAGGTCGACGCCGTTCTTGAACGTCACGGTCAGCGCGTAGCGGCCGTCGTTGGTGCATTGCGACGACATGTAGAGCATCCGTTCGACGCCGTTGACCTGCTGCTCGATGGGGGCGGCCACGGTATCGGCCACGACCTGGGCGTTGGCCCCCGGATAGTGGGCCGATACCTCGACGGTGGGGGGCGTGATCTCGGGGTACTGCGCGATCGGCAAGCCGGTGACGGAAATGCAGCCCCCCAGCGTGATCATGATCGACATCACGCTGGCGAAAATCGGCCGGTCGATGAAGAACTTCGAAAACATCGCGGGGCGGGGCTGGGAAGTGAGTGGTGAGTAGTGAGTGGTGAGTGGTTCCCTTGTTCCCACGCTCTGCGTGGGAACACATCTTCGGCCGCTCCGTGGCCCCGTTGTGCTTGCGCCTAACAGATCCTCGGCCGCTCCGCGGCCCCGTTGTGCTTGCGCCTTCCCTTGTCCTAGTTCCCACGCTCTGGCGACCCGCTGCGCGGGTGCCCGAACACCTCTTCGGCCGCTCCGCGGCCCCTTGGCGCCCGCGTCTGGCAGTCGCTCCGCGCCAGCTTTTCCCACCCTACAATTGTTCTTGTCCGGTGAGTTCCGTGGTCACGACAATGACGGAAGCCGGCGCGTTTGGTGCGCGCAGCTCCGGCTGCGTCCCTTGCACCGCAACGACGAACTGCACGGTTTCCGGGTTGGCGTGGCGCGCGGGTTCGACCCCCGACGTTGCGGCGTTCGCGACGCGGCGACGCGGAGTACGGCGAGCGGCGCCGGCGATTAGGCGTCCCGTGTAAACCGCAAGCTGCCGCAGCGGCTTGAGCGACACCAGCCCGGCCGAAACGGCCGAGGCGCGGCGCACGAGCGGCAGCGAGAACAACCGCAAACCGCCCAGCCAATCGATCGTGTAGAAAAAAACGGGCGTCAGCGCCAGGCCGAAAAGCGTGACGCCGATCATGCCGCTGAACACCGCCGTGCCCAGGGCGCGCCGCATTTCGGCGCCCGCGCCATGACCCAAGAGCAGCGGCAGCACGCCCAGGATGAACGCCACCGACGTCATGATGATTGGCCGCAGCCGCAAGCGGCAGGCCGCAAGCGTCGCCTCGCGCCGGGTGGCGCCTTTGGCGCGTTCGTGCTTGGCGAACTCGACGATCAGGATCGCGTTCTTGCTGGCCAGCCCGACCAGCACCACGAAGCCGATGCGCGTGAAAATGTTCACGTCGAGTTTCGCGATATTGACGCCGATCAGGGCGCTCAACAGGCACATCGGTACGACCAGGATCACCGCCAACGGAAGCGACCAACTCTCGTACTGCGCCGCCAGCACCAGGAACACCATCAACACCGCGAAGGCGAAGATCCGCATCGCCGTGTTGCCGGCCAACAGCTCGAGGTACGACATTTCGGTCCATTCGTAACCCATGTTTCG
>DATLQY010001064.1:0-4433 GCA_035534975.1 Pirellulales bacterium | reverse complement strand
AAACCCGACATGACTGAGGCCCGCACGGTTGAATTGAGCGGTTGCACGCCCGTGCCGCTGATGAATTACCTGAAGTCGCTGGCGGTGTTACGGCTCATTGCGGAGCAGGCGGACAACGCGGCGACGGGAGCCTGGCGAAATGGTCGGTTTGTGCTTCGCAGTCGATTCGATTTCGAAGGTCTCGTCGACTTTCTGATGAGCCAATACCGGCCGACCCCAATCGCAGCGCCTTGGGCTGGTGGATCGGGTTTCTTCGGAAACGACAATCGGAAAGCGGTGGAGTCGCTGGCTTCCAGTCAGACGCCGCGATTAGAGCCCTATCGCGTGGCGCTAGCCTCGATCGACGCGATACTTAAGGATGAAGGAATTACCGAAAAGCCGGCGAATGAAGACAAGCAGCGATTGCTTCGCCGCTATCGAAGGAGCATGCCCGACGATTTTGTTGATTGGATGGACGCAGCCGTCGTATTACAGACGGAGGGCCAGGCGTTCCCGCCAATCCTGGGCACGGGCGGTAACGACGGCCGGCTTGATTTCACTCAAAACTTCATGCAGAGGTTAGTCCAACTTCGGTTGCACCAGCCTACGCCGAGCGAACATTCGCTGGCATTGCTTCTCGGTGCATTGCGTGGTGACCCAACCGACCAATTGGAATCGGCAGCCGTGGGTCAATTCTCGCCCGGCAGGGCGGGCGGCCCAAACGGCACCCAGGGGATGGAAGCCGAAGCGCTCAACAATCCTTGGGACTTCGTACTGATGCTCGAAGGAACGTTGTTCATGGCGGGTGCGATCGCGCGCCGGATGAATACCGCGGCGCGAGATAAGGCGGCGTTTTCGTTCACCGTTCGCGCGGTGGCCGTGGGATTCGGATCGGGGAGCGATGACGAATCTGCCACCGCGAGGGGCGAGATATGGCTGCCATTATGGTCGCGCTTCGCGTCGGCGCGCGAACTTGGGTTGATGTTTTCCGAGGGCCGTGCCGACCTCCGCAACCACCAAGCGCGCGACAGCGTCGATTTCGCGCGAGCCGTCGCAAGTCTTGGCGTTGACCGGGGAATCGACTCCTTCGAGCGGACGGGTTTCCTCAAACGAAGCGGAAAGTCGTTTCTTGCGACGCCACTGGGCCGCTTCAACGTGCGTTCACGCACGGGGACCGACCTGTTGCGCGAATTGGATCGCTGGTTGGACCCCTTCCGCGCGGCCTGCCGCGATGAGACGACGCCGGCGCGATTTAAGGCCGCCTTGCGGCGCATTGAGGTGGCGATCTTCGACTATTGCCGGTATGGCGACCCCCTCTTCACGACGATCGTCGCCGCGCTCGGTAACGCCGAGCGCCAACTGGCAACTGGAGAGAAATTCCGCAAATCGGATCGCCGGACAATTTATCCCATCTCCGGGCTTTCGTCCGCGTGGGTGCATGCCGCCAACGACCATTCCCGCGAATTTCGGCTGGCAGGCGCACTGGCAAGCATCCGCGGTATCGAAGGTATCGTGGGAGCGCTGCGCGAAAACCTTGAACCCGTCCACGCCGGGCGGAGCCGTGTCACGTGGGCCGAGAAAGAGCGACACGTGGTCTGGAATAACGCCAGCCTCCCTCGAAATCTGATTTCGGTCTTAGGGAGGCGGATGCTCGACGCGGGTAAGCAGGGCGACGCCAAGGCGGCATTCGACGCACAAAGCTCCGTACAACTGGATGATGTCGCGGCGTTCATCGTGGGCGAGACCGATGACGACCGGCTCGACGACTTGCTTTGGGGGTTGATGTTGTTGAACCGCGGCGGGGCCGCACGCCCCACTGAGAAGCCCGCCGAGTCGAAGCCGTTAATCTCTCGCGGCTACGCCCTTTTGAAACTGTTGTTCTTGCCGCGCGCCATTGGGATTGAGAAGGATTCTGATGGTGGGTGCTGCGCGAGGTGGGCAAACGGCCGCACCACTCCCGGTCCGATCGACGTAGTCGTCGCGTCGGAACCAGAAGTCATGCAGCTTTTACAGCGTGGCGACGTCCCATCGGCTTGCCGTGTCGCGATGCGTCGCTTGCGAGCAAGCGGCCTGGTTCCGATGCCTTCCGTAAGAACATCAATGGGCAACCGCGATGATAATTGGCAAGAAATGACGGGCGTTGAACCCCATCGCCTCGCGGCCGCACTGCTTCTGCCCATTGATCCCACAGTCGTCACTGAACTCTTGAAGCTCGTGATTCGACCACCGAAGGATTCCCTAACAACGCCCTGAGACCCGTGAATTCAGCAGATCAGTTGGCCTGCCTTTTTTGCTTGAGTCGTCACATTCCAACATTTTGAGGGTATTCGACATGTCAATCGCCCATGATGTTCTTGCCCGAACGCCGCGCCTGCTGATTGAGGCGGAACTCCAGCCGCTTCAGGGAAAGCGGTTTCAGCCGACTGGATTCGCCGACCTGGGCGCAGCGAGGTACGCGTTGCCGAGTGGCGTCGAGCTTCTACTCGTCGAATCGGCTCAATCCGTCGCCAATCGTATGGAAATGGCCTGTTGGGACGATTCCGCGGATGATCTGATTACGGAGCTACGTGGCCTCCCGTACATTCGCGTCGTAAATCCCGACGGCAAGCCCCTTACCAACTCCATCCTCGAAGCCCACCGTATCAACTCACCGTACATCCTCGAGAGCGACGACAAATCAGTCTTCGACCGTCTGAAGGTCGAGGCCGCTGGATTGGAAAAGGGGCCTGTGAGAATCAGCCAACTCGCCAAGCTCATTTTTAAATACGATGCGAACGCCGCCTTGCATGGTGTCTTCATCGCCAAGAGTGAACTCGCAGGGGGGCGGTTGCGCCTGAGTCGGGCGCTATCTGGATTCATTGAGGCCAGCGACGTACGCCCGGCCGAGAGTGGTGGCGTAAAGAACGACCGCGTTGATCCGTCCGGCGATACCTCCAAAGGCTTCGGCAACGTGCCCTTCCATCGAACGGAATTCGTGGCGAAGGAGATTAAGGCGTACTTTAATCTAGACTTGGCGTTGCTTCGCGGATATGGCCTTGGCGACGCCGCGACCAAGCTTCTCGTGTCCCTGTCGTTATTCAAGATCCGACGTTTTCTCGCAACCGGATTACGTCTGCGAACGGCTTGCGATTTGCAACTGCTGAAGGACGTGGATGTTACCTCTCCGAAGGCGGGCTTTGAGATCCCCAGCGAGGAAGACCTGCTCGTCGAATGCAAACGGTTGATCGGTGAATGCAAGGCGCTATTTGCCGATCCGCCCGTTACCCAAGTCATCTGGAGGCAAGCGAAGGAGAAAGCGAAGGCTAAAAAGGCGAGGGGCGATGACCAGTTGGAAGGCGATGCATCGTAAACCGCACGCTGACTTGAGGAGGCCGACAGATGCTTGGCATTGTCTTGCAGTTCCCCGCCGGAAGGTTCCACGCAACCCCTTGGGGCCGTCACGTCAATGAGGGCGTGGCCGAATGGCCGCCCTCGCCGTGGCGATTGCTGCGATCGTTGGTGGCCGTTTGGAAGCGAAAACTCGACGAGCGCGTGAGCGACACCGACATGAAGGAGCTATTGGCGAGTTTAACCCTGCCCCCGGAGTTTCATTTGCCCAACGCCGCGACGGGGCATACGCGGCATTACATGCCGTGGTTCAAGAAAGGGCCAGGCGACAAGACAAAGGTTTTTGATGCGTTCGTCGTGCTCGAACGGGACGCGCCCGTGAAGCTGCGTTGGCGAGACGTTTATCTCAGCGAGCCGCAACGAGCATTACTTCAAGTGCTCGTCGAGAACCTCGGCTGGCTCGGCCGCGCCGAATCGTGGTGCGAAGCGCGATTATTGGACGACGTCGACGCGGCGATGTTCGAGCCCAATTGCAGCCCCCTTGAGGATGACGCCAACCCGCGGCGGCAAGAGCCGGTTCGAGTACTGTGCGCCGACCCCGGCCTGGCGTTTGGGAATGAACACACGCCCAAAATCATCCATACGGAGGGCAAGGGCAAGAACAAGATGGAAACGCGGACACCTCTCTATGATCCTGATTGGCACCTCTGCATGGAGACGTTGGCCCTTCACGAACAACGCTGGTCCGACCCGCCCGGCTCGCACTGGGTGACCTACGGGCGCGAATCGGACTGTTTCAAGGTCGGTTACGCTCGGCATGTGCGTTCGCCACGGTGGACGGCGCAATTCCAAGTCGCGCGTTTCGCGATCGATTCGACCGTCCTCCCATTGGTCCAAGAGACTCTCTTGATTGCCGAGTGGGCGCGCCGCGGGCTGCAAAAAACTTCGACGTTCTACGGCAAGGACGCCCACGGCAAGCCAGCGAAGGGGCACCGACACGCGTATTATCTGCCAACGGACGAGGACGGCGATGGCCGCCTCGACCATCTCACCATAGTTTCAGAGACGCCCTTTACACCGGAGGAGTTGCGGTCGCTCGATCGTCTCAAGATCAAGCCGCCGGTTTG
>DATLQY010001063.1:0-14377 GCA_035534975.1 Pirellulales bacterium | reverse complement strand
GAGCCCCAGATCATGGTCACGGAATTGACCCCGGTGCAGCAGCAGGTCATCGAGTTGCTCGGACTCTCGACCGATGAATACGGCCGTTGACGCCCCCGGGAAATTGCCACAAAATCAACCCAAGGTCTAGCGGAACGTAGGTCCGAAGGACAAAAAGAATGCCAACTGGCGACGCGATTGCATGTTTGTCGCCGTGGCATGTACTGCCGTCTGCACACTGATCTCGAATGACAACGAACACATTCACGCCAGCCGTGAGGAATTATTACGCGGCGCACAAAGTGCGCAGCCGCACTCGGGTCCAGGCTTTGATCTTGAAACGTCACTCGGTGCCCACCAACGAATTTGCGGAGCATAGACAGCCGTGGCCTCCTACTCCATCGACCAGCTCATCATCAACTCGCCGTTCGACGAGCCGACGAGCTATTGGAGCTACGACCGCGAAGCGCGGCTATTCACCCGCAAGCCGGGCCGCCGGCCGGCGGGCTACATCATGGCCACGCCCGGCTCGCAGGCCTTCGACGATCCGGGCGTGTTCGTCGAGCTGCCGTTGGTGAACCAGATCCGCCTGCGCGTCAAGGCCTGGCGCGAGCACCCCGAGGACCCGTACGCCGGCGTGACGGGGATCACGCGGCGGCTCTTGGAGCATTGGCGCGACCCGGAACAGCGCGACGGCCGGCGGTTCTTCTTCTGCCAGCTCGAAGCCATCGAAACGCTGATTTGGCTTACCGAGGCGCCGGCCGCCCAGCGGCTAGGAATCGACGTGCCGGGCGACGGCGGCGCGTTTCGGCGCTGGTGCTCGAAGATGGCCACCGGGTCGGGCAAGACGATCGTCATGGCGATGCTCGTCGCCTGGCACGTGCTGAACAAGACCACCTACCCGCAAGACAAGCGCTTCGCGCGAAACGTGTTGGTCATTGCTCCGGGTCTGACCGTAAAGAGCCGATTGCAAGTGCTCGTGCCCGGCCGCGACGGGAACTACTACGACGAGTTCGCCATCGTCCCGCCGGGGCTGACTGACAAGCTCCGGCAGGGTAAAGTGCTGGTGCGCAACTGGCACGCGCTCGATTGGGAGACCGAGGATCAGGTGGCCAGGCGAAAGGGGGTCGACAAACGCGGCGCTAAGAGCGACGAAGCCTATGTCCGCGAAGTCCTCGGCGAGATGCAATCGGCGCGCAAGGTGCTCGTGATCAACGACGAGGCGCACCATGCCTGGCGGATCGCGGGCGCCAAAGCGACCGGCATTAGGAAGGCCGATATCGAAGAGGCGACAAAATGGATTGGCGGGCTCGACCGCATCCACCGAGCGCGGGGGATTCTGGCGTGCCACGACCTTTCGGCGACCCCTTTCGCACCATCCGGCAGGCAGAGCACGGGCGAAATGCTCTTCGACTGGATCGTGAGCGATTTCGGTCTGGCCGACGCCATCGAATCGGGCCTGGTCAAGACGCCCCGTGTCGTGGTGCGCGACGACGGGCGATATGGAGCGGACTACAAGTCGCGGCTGTACCACATCTACAGCGATGCGGAAGTGAAGGACGACCTGAATCGCAAGGCCGAGCCGCAGGAGCCGCTCCCGGACCTCGTGACCAACGGCTATTACTTGCTGGGCAAGGATTGGCTGGAAACGGCCAAGACGTGGCGCGAGGCCGGGCAGCCCACGCCGCCCGTGATGATCACCGTCGCCAACCGCACCGAGACCGCCGCGCGAGTCAAGTTCGCCTTCGACCGCGCCAAGATCCGAGTCGATGAGCTGGCCCAGCCCGAACGCACGCTGCACATTGATTCGAAGGTCCTGGAAATGGCGGAGGCGCAGGTTGAAGCCGCCGAGCTGGCCGCCACCGAAACTGTCGACGAAAACGACGACGATGGACCGATTCGCAGGCTCAGCAAGCAGCAGCAGGCCGAGCTGTTGCGGCGAACGGTCGATACGGTGGGCCGGGTGGGCCAACCCGGCGAACAGATTCAGGCCGTAATCTCCGTGGGCATGCTCTCGGAGGGATGGGACACGAAGACGGTGACGCACATCATGGGCTTGCGCGCATTTTCGAGCCAATTGCTCTGCGAGCAAGTCGTGGGCCGCGGGCTACGCCGCACCAGCTACGACGTGAACCCAACCACGGGACGATTCGAACCGGAGTACGTCAACATCTTCGGCGTGCCTTTCACGTTCCTACCGCACGAGGCGGGCGACGGTCCGCCGCCCCCGCCCCCGACGCCCAAGACGCGCGTCGAGGCCCTCTCCGATCGGCGACGCGATTTTGAGATCGTCTGGCCCAACATCGTTCGGATCGACCACGTATTGCGGACGAGACTCGTGCTCGACCTCTCGGCGGTGGAGCCGCTGGTGCTGGACGCCTTGGACCTGGCGACGATCGCCGAACTAGCGCCGGTGGTCGATGGCAAACCCGATTTGGCCCGTGTCTCGCAGATCGAGCTGGAGGGGCTCGCGCGGCACTTCCGCGTGCAACGAATCGTATTCGAGGCGGCGCGCGACCTGTACGACCAGGCGAGGCCGTCGTGGCGCGGCAATCGCGAGCTCCTGCTGGGGCAACTGGTGGGGCTGATGGAGCGGTTTGTGTCGTCGGACCGGGTGCGGATCGTCCCCGACTCGTTTACCGCGGACGAACTGCGACGGCGAATCGTGCTGGCCTTGAACATGAACAAGTTGGTGGGCCACATCTGGCACGCGATCCGCGAGGACAACACCGAAGGGCTGACCGCGGTGTTCGACGACGACCATCCGCTACGCTCGACCGGCGACATGCAGCCTTGGTTCACCGGTAGGCCGTGCGAGCGAACGCGACGGTCGCACGTAAATTTCTGCGTCTACGACAGCACCTGGGAAGCCAACGAGGCCTTCGAACTCGACCGGAACGAGGTTGTCGGTGCCTGGGTGAAGAACGACCACCTGGGGTTCGAGATCGTCTATGGTTTCCAGGGCGTGGTGCGAAAGTACCGTCCCGATTTCCTCGTCCGATTATGCAACGGCACTATGCTGGTGTTGGAGGTCAAGGGCCAGGACTCCTTGGCCAACCAGGCGAAACGGCAGTTCCTGGACGAATGGGTGCGGGCGGTGAACGGCGTCGGCGACTTCGGCCGCTGGGCTTCGGATGTGTCGCGGCACCCGAAGGATGTGTGTGGGATTCTGCGTCGCCACGCGGCCGCGCCGTAATTCCGTCATCCACGTCATCGGACGGCTTGCCGGTAATTCACCCGATCATATCCAGGAGCACGCAGCAGACGTTACTGAGCGGGACCGTGGGTTGTTCCTCGTGCTGTGGGTCGACCGCCGTGGAGAACCGCGCAAAGGCGGTGGTCGTCCCGGTCCACGACGTCAACTGGTCGTCCGGCGAGAGCTTGACCCGAGGAAACGTGAATTCCAGCGTGCCCTCGGTTCCGAAACCGCGGTGCCATAGGTACGAGGAGTCGTAGGTGCAATGGCCTGGAATCGCGATATGGAGATGGAGCGCCAATGGTCCTGGAATTTGCTCGTGCATCGCATGCGAGCACCTTCCCGTCATCGGCTCGCCGATCACGAGGCGGCGATGATTGTCGATGACGAGGTTGGTAAGTTCGACGACCGGGGCCTGAACCGGCCACCAGTCGCTCGGCGGCAGTGATTCGGCACAACGCATGCCATCGACGACGACATTCAGGTTTTTCGCTTGGCGCGGAGTCAATTCGAAAACGAACATCTCGCCCGCGAGAATTTGGACCAGGTACGGCTTGCCGCGCTTGGTCAATGCCTTCCCGATCGTGATGGAACAACTGCCACGTCTTTTCTGTGTACGGTCGATCGTCTCGATAAAACTGCGCTGTGCGAGCGGACAGTTCGCCCGCACCCATTTCTTAGCTATCTGGAGCAAGCCTTTGGTTTGCATGGAGTTTCTCCGTACCCGACGCAATGTTCGTCCGCTAAGATAATCAGAGCATTTCCTCAATGGGAGTCAATAGTCATGCGCCTCGGTAGGGTGGTTCGTGGACGCGATTGGTTCGGCGCCGTTCGCCCAGTTGAGCGTCTGCGCCGGGCTGCCCTGGGGCTGACCCAGCTCGTTTTCCCACCTCGCTGCGCGGGATGCGACGGAGAGTTGCCGGTCGCGTCGCCGGCCTGGGCGCTGTGCGATGCCTGTCGCTCACGGCTGGCGCCTTCTGACGCGCTACGTTGCGTGCGGTGCGGCGCGGTCGCCGCCCGGGCAACAGGCGATGCGACGGGCTGCGACGATTGCCGCCAGCGGAGCTTGGGGTTCGACCGTGTCTGGGTTTGGGGCGATTACGTGGGCGAGATCCGTGCGGCCGTGCTGCGGATGAAGCACGCCCACGAGGAGCCCCTCTCGGCGGCGGTAGGCCGCTTGCTCACCGATCGGCTGCGCGAGCCGCTGGCGGCATGGCAGCCGGATGTGGTGGCCTGCGTGCCGATGCACTGGACACGGCGTTGGACTCGCGGCACGAACAGCGCGGAGATCCTGGCCGAAATCCTTGCCGCCAGCCTGCGGTTGCCACTGGCCAACGGGGTGGTTTCACGCCGCCGCCGCACTCAGCCCCAGGCGGGCTTGCCTCCCACCGAACGGTTCAACAATGTCCACGGTGCCTTCCGGCTGCGCTCCGGCGCCGCTTTCGGCGGTGCCCGCGTGTTGCTCTGCGACGACGTTCTGACCACCGGCGCCACCTGCGGCGAGGTCGCCCGGCTCTTCAAACGGGCAGGCGCCAAGCAAGTGGCCGTCGCGGTGGTCGCGCTGGCGCCGCGTCCGAATTGAATTAGCGCCCCGCGGGCCCTTCATGTCTTACGAGAGCGATGACAACCCCTTATAATGAAGATAGTTCGGTTCTCAATCGGAACGTCCCATGCCTCTATCGAATCCTACCCGCCGCGCACGCCGCCAGTCGCGGTTCTATCCGTTTCGCCGGGCCGTACTGGGTGGTTTGGGGGTCGTGTTGCCGCCGCTCTTGACGGTGGTCATCTTCCTGTGGATTGCCGGTACCATTCAGCAGTACGCGTTGGAGCCGGTGACGACCGGTGCCCGCAACGTCTTGGTCTGGTACTGGACCGACCGTGACGAAAAGCTCCTCTCCGAGAAGCAAGCCGTCGCTCAACTGCACGACCATCCGGATTCGGACTCGCTCGTCGTTTCCACGGGCGAGGTCTATGAACGGATCAATGGCGATCTCTTTGTCCCGCGCGAAGTGCGCGAAAGAGTCGAGGGCGACGATCCGGCCAGGCTACTCGAAACCACGAACCCCAAGGAGTTTTACCAGCGTTATGCCGAAGTCGACGTCCTTCCGCCGCAACGGGTCGTTCCGCTGTTCCTTTGCCTGTTCATCCTGTTCTTGTACTTGTTGGGCAAGTTGCTGGGTGCCGGCGTCGGGCGCGTGTTCTGGAACCTTTTCGAGTGGGGTGTTCACCGTGTGCCGCTGGTCCGCAACGTCTACGACTCGGTCAAGCAGGTGACCGATTTCATGATCAAGGAGCCGGAGATCGAGTACCGCCGGGTCGTGGCCGTCGAGTACCCGCGCAAGGGGTGCTGGTCGCTGGGCTTCGTCACCGGCGAAAGCCTGCAAGACATTCGCAGCGCGGCCGGCGAGCCGGTGCTTTCCGTGATGATCCCCAGCTCGCCGATGTCGGTGACCGGGTACACCATCACCGTGCTCAAGAGCCTGACGGTCGATCTGGACCTCACGGTCGATCAGGCGTTACAGTTCGTGATCAGTTGCGGAGTGGTCCTGCCACCGCACCAAATCCCACGCGACCGACTGGAAGCGGCCTCTCCGGCGAACCAGGATTGATGGCGTCAAACGCGCGACTACGATTGGGCACGCGGGCCAGCCCGCTGGCGCGTTGGCAGGCCCAGTGGGTCGCCGGGAGGTTGGCCGAGTTGGGCATCGAGACGGTGTTGGTGCCGATCTCCACCCGCGGCGACGAGCGGCGGGCCGGACCCATCGGCGCGATCGGCGAACAGGGAGTCTTTACCAAGGAGTTGCAGCGCGCGCTCATCGACGGCGACATCGACCTGGCCGTTCACAGCCTGAAGGATCTGCCCACTGACGCCGTCGCGGGATTGGTCCTGGCGGCCGTGCCCGCGCGCGGGCCGCTGGGCGACGTGCTGATCAGCCGCAGCGGGCAGCGGTTCGACGCATTGCCGCGTGGCGCGGCGGTGGGCACCGGCAGCCTGCGTCGGCGCACGCAGTTGTGGCACGCGCGACCCGACCTGCGGATGGAAGACGTCCGCGGCAATGTCGAGACCCGCGTCAACAAGCTCCACGATGGCGATTTCGACGCGCTGGTCCTGGCCGAGGCGGGGCTCGAACGCTTGGGTCTGACGGGCGAGATCACCCAGCGGCTGCCGCTGTCGTTGATGTTGCCGGCCGTCGGGCAGGGAGCGTTGGGGCTCGAAGCGCGGGCCGACGACCAGGATACGCTTGCGCTACTGTCGCCCCTCGACGATGACGAAACGCACCGCGCGGTGGCCGCCGAGCGCTCGATGTTGGCCGCGCTGCGCGGCGGGTGCCTGGCGCCGGTCGGCGGATGGGGCCGCGTCGCCGAAGGACGGTTGCAACTGTCCGGCGTCGTCCTCAGCGCCGACGGCGCGCGCCGTGTATTCGCGGAACTCACCGGCGCCACCGACCCGATTGCCTTGGGGCAGGCCGTCGCCGCTGACTTGTTTTCGCAGGGGGCGGGCGAGTTGATCGAGGGAGCGCGGAATGGTGGAGATGCAACTGAATAGCGAGGCCCGCCGGGCACGCATCGGCTCGAACCCCGCATCTACGCCGAGGTCCTATTGCAATTACGCAGACGACATGGCATAATGTACTACTGTTCATTTGCAAGATATCCACCGCGAGCGACCGCAACGCGGCAATTGTGACCGCGCAACCGGTTGTTTGGGTTGGATTCCGCGGCTAAATTGGCGTCGCAAAGGGAAGGGATGGATCCCGTTTCGAGTAATTGGCAGCGTTTGATTCCGTGCGATTCGAAGTGGGGTGGGTTGGTCATGCTCCTGGAAGAAGCCTGCGAATGGTTTGGGTGGCCCCCACCCGAGTTCGTGCTTGATCCCAAGGGCGAGGGAGCGGGGGTCTGCGCGCATTCGGCAAAACAAAAGATTGGCGAACCGCTCAAGCGAGCTTTTCCCAAGTTCGCCGTGGAAACGGGCATCCTGGTGCCCGATCCCAACGGCGCCGGCACCGCGGCGCCGCTGGCCGTCATTTGTCAATTTCCGAGAGGGGCCGACCCCGAGGTTTTGCGCGAAGCTCATCGGCTGGCGTGGAATTTTTCGCGTACTTCGCTGCTGATTACCCTGGAACCGCAGCAGTTGTCGGCCTGGTCGTGCTTTCAAGACCCCGACCAAAGCGAGGATCTTCGGCGCGTTTGCGCGCTGTCGACGCCGGAGGGATCGGCGCCCGGGGGCACTTCCCAGCAAGGGCAAATCCGTGAATTGCTGCATTGGGTGAGTCTGATAACTGGCAATTTTCTGCGTCAGCGGCAGGCTCATTTTCCCACGGACGGGCGAGCCGACCTACTGCTTCTGAGAAACTTGCGCCATGTGCGGCGCTCGCTGATTGAATCTGACCTGGACCGCGACGTCTGTCACGACCTGCTCGCTCGGATCGTCTTCACCCAGTTCCTGTTTCACCGCAAAGACAGCGCGGGGAACCCGTTTTTCAGTCCGACGATACTGGCCCAACGTTGCGACGGCGCGCTCGAGCGTGAGCACCGGGAGTTCGCAACGATCCTTCGAGACAAAGACGAGACCTACGCCCTCTTCCGCTGGCTCGACGACCGTTTCAACGGCGATTTGTTTCCGGGCAAGGAAGACCAAACCGAAGAGGAACGTGACGCCGCCTGGCTTGCCGAAAAAAACGCCGTAAGCGCCGACCACCTCAAGTTGCTCGCCGATCTGGTTTCCGGAACGATCGACACGACCGATCGGCAGCTCCGCCTCTGGCCGCATTACTCGTTCGATACCATCCCCCTGGAGTTCATTAGCAGCGTTTACGAGGAATTCCTGACTGAAGATCGGAATGCGAAGAAAGCGTACTACACGCCGTCGCACCTCGTCGATTACATTCTGGATGCGGTTCTGCCTTGGGAGGGCGAGGCCTGGGACCTCCGAGTGCTCGACCCCGCGTGCGGGTCGGGCATTTTTCTGGTGAAGGCCTTTCAGCGGCTCATCCACCGTTGGCGACGCCGGCACGGGCGCGAGCCGCTCGTGCGCGACTTGAAGCCGCTCTTGGAGAACAACTTCTATGGCGTGGACATCCACCCTGACGCGGTGCGCGTGGCGTGCTTCAGCCTTTATCTGGCCATGGCCGACGCCATCGATCCTAAGCACTATGTGACCCGAGAACGGGTCTTCCCGCGGCTGCGCGGCAGGCGATTGATCGCCAAGGACTTCTTCGACGAAACGACAAACGGTTTTCGGACCGACGGAGACGCCAAGCCGTTCGACCTGGTGATTGGCAACGCGCCCTGGGGGGAAAACTCAACGAAAAAAACATCGGATATCGTTCCCGACGCTGCGCCCACTCCGGGACGGCGCAAGCGAAAGGCCGCGCCGACGACTAAGGCCGAAACGTGGGCGAAGTCGCACGATTGGCCGATCGCCAACAACGACATCGGCCCCCTTTTCGTGGCCAAGGCGCTGAATCTGGTTGATCCATCGGGACGGGTCGCAATGTTGCAACCGGCGCTTTGGCTTTACCACAGGGCGCCGCCCGCGAAGGCCCTGAGGGGGAAACTCTTCGGTTCGTTCACCGTCGACGAAGTGACGAACCTTTCGGCGCTGCGACGCGACTTGTTCCGCAACGCAATCGGCCCAGCCTGCGTTCTCGTAGTGGGCCAAGGTACACCCGATCCGCGGACATCGCTCTTGTACATGACGCCCAAGCCGCTGCGAACCTCTGCGCTGACCAAAGAGTTTCAGGTCGAGCCACGCGACATCTCCCACCTGACCCACGAAGAAGCCGCGCACGACTCGCTGATTTGGTCGGTGTTGGCCCTGGGTGGGCGGCGTGATCTTCATTTGGTCCAGCGCCTGTCGCGCGAGACCAACCTCGCCAAGCTCGAAGCGAAAGGAGATATCATCTCGCGCATCGGCGTCATTCCAGGCGACCGGAAGCAAGAGCTTCCCGAACACCGAAACAAACGTTATTTCGACGCTCCGAGGTTTCCCGCGGACGTTTTTCTGGAGCTCGACGCCGAAAGCATCCCGCGCTGGACCGATCCGCGCGTTCACAGCAGGGACACCAAAGGCACGTACGACGAGTTCAAGAACCCCCAGTTGCTCGTCAAACAAAGCTTGAACGCAAATATTGGGCGGTTTCGCGCGGCCTTAGTGCGCTCAAGCGATCCGGTCTGGGGCGTGGTCTGCAAGAAAACGTACCTGTCGGTCCACGACGTCTCACCCGACGGCCGATATCTTCACACCGCGTGCATTGCCTACAACAGCTTACTGGCGACGTACTTTTTGTTTCTGACTAGCAGTCGCCTGGGACATTACATCACGGAGGCCCTGACGGAGGAATTGAAGACGGTACCCATGCCACCCAATGCTCCCGACGTTTCCTCCTTCGATTCATTCGAGGCGATCGATGAGTTCATGTGCCGGGCGTTTTCGTTGACGGAGGCGGAGCGGGCGATCGTGGAAGACGTCCTGGCCGTTGGTCTTCCGGACGCGCTGCGAAAGGGCCCGGGTCCTGGGCGACGTCCGACCGCGCGCCGCGGTGCCTCCGGCCTCGATGAATTCGAGTTGTCGGCCTACGGCGCGACTCTGACGAGCGTTCTGAAAGGAACGTTTGGTACGGACAAGGAGGTCGCAGTCACTATATATCAGGAGCCCGGCGCGAGGCGCCTTCCCGTTCGAATGGTTACCATCCACCTGGACTCAAATGGCGTCGCCCCGCTGACGATCGAAACGATCGAGGCCGATGGCTTGCTCGACAAGCTCGCATCGTTTCATCGCGATGTGCTCTCGAAAAAGGCGCATTCGGCGGTTGGCGACGCATTCGGGTTCCAGCGCGTCGCATACTTCTTCCATGCGCCGCATTCGGCACCGGGGCGCGTTCGCAGCTTGACTATCATCAAGCCCGACGAATACCGCTACTGGACCCGTTCGCAAGCCATGCGCGACGCCGACGAGCTGGCGGCGGCGCTCGTGCGAGCGGCCGGGGCGAAAAGGGGGCGAGGATGAGCCGCCGCGCCACGTTCAGCGAGCTGCGGTGGCCTGACGATCCGTTTGACCACGATTTGCCGATCCGATGGGCGAGTGGCGTGGCGACGCGGGTGCTCGATTGGACGTGGCGCGCGTTCGATCTTCTGCGAGCCAAGCATCTGGCCCGAGTCGATCTCACTCAAGGTCTGGAACAGTTGGAGCGCGATCTGACTCGCAGCCACTTTATCGAGATCCTAGCTCTCTTCGCGTCGGAGACGAGCGGATTCCCGACATTCTTCCCCGTCCCCGTTCCCGAATGGCCGGAGCTGGAATCACGAACATCGCCGTCGGCGAAGCCTCCGGCCAACGACTTTGCCTTCGTTTCATACAGCAATCGACGATGGACCTGGCCGATCGAGGCGAAGGTTGTGCCGACGCCCGGCAGGCTAGGCGACTATCTTGAAGACGTCAACCGTAAGTTCGTAGGCGGTGTTGCCGCGCCCCTGGTCGGGGAAGGGGCGATGATCGCCTATCTTCTGACGAATGAGACCGACAAGGTCTTCGAGAACCTGGCGAGGCGCCTCGAACAGGTTCTGGAGCCGGTTTCCGAGTTTCGCGAGCGGCCACATCGAACTTCCCACCATTCCCGAGCCACCGCTCCCGATCTGCGTCTCCATCACATGATGATGGAGTGTGTCGCGCGATGAGAACGGCGATTGGGCGTGGCAAAGATACGTTCGGTCCTGGATGGAACCGACCCGACGACTCCCATTGAGCGCCGCGATCAAGCCAGCCGAATTCACGCGGGACCTTTTCCGGAGGATATTCAGTAACGACTGTAATCAGCTCGGTATCGCTTGCTTCCTAATGTAGTCCGTCAAGATAATCCTCGGACTATCCTGAGAGCCATACATTTCATGAGGCTCATTCCCTCCAATCGTAATGTGATAATGGTGAATGGCCCCAGTTTTATAGGTCGATATGCGGCAGTGTTTGACTAACCCCTTTACTATATCTACAGGAACCAACGCGACTTGACTTATTCCCATGCCGCCTTCGGACGTCAAGCTCCGCATTGGCAGCCTCAATTTCTCGGAGTCGATCGATGTGGCATCATTAAAGCCGGCGCGCTCCGCGAGCAAAACGTTTGGTTCGGGGTACAAACCTGTCACCGTCCACCTTGCCGCCGCCGCCGCCTGCGAGGACAATAAGAGTTTGCCGCCTGCAACCCCGGACGCCCAGCGTATGGACGAAAACCGCCGCCTGATCGTGAGTGGCCGATTTGCCGCCGCGGCGCTGGCAACGGCGACTCAGCTTCTCTTGCTGGGTTCGGCCGTGCTCGCCCGCGACGCGGGCACGGCTGAAGACGCCGCCGCCATTCACGCCGCGGCAATCCAAAAGCGGTTCCAAGAGCAGATTCAGCCGCTCTTGGCGAAATACTGCCTGCGCTGCCATAACCCCGACAACATGAAGTCGGGCATTCGCGTCGATCACTTGGACGGCGCCCTGGAAGGGAGGCAACCGTTCCTTTGGAAAGACATCCGCGAGCAGCTTGCTGACGAAGCGATGCCGCCCGACGACGAACCGCAGCCGGCCGCCGAGGAGAGGCGGTTGCTCACCGATTGGATCGACGAGGCCGTCGCGATGGCCCGAGCCCGCAAACAAGAGAAAAACGGCTCGGTGCGCCGACTCACCGTATCGCAATATCGCAACACCCTGAGAGACCTGTTGGGCCTCGAAGACGATTTCACGGGTCTCCTGCCGCCCGACGCGGTCTCCAAGGATGGTTTCTTGAACAACAGCCAGACGATGCAGCTTTCCCCCTTGCTGGTCGAGGCCTATCTCAGCATTGCCGAGAAGGCGCTCGATCGGTGCCTCGTCGACGAGACCTCGCGGCCCGAGATCCAGAACTTCCGGATGGATTTGGGAGAGGGGATCAATCCGGCGCCGTGTCCGGACAAGCTGGTTCTCGGGGCGCTCAGCCATCTGCTCGCGAACGAAGACTTCACGGTGACTCAGTTGCAGCCGGCGAAGCCGTTTGACTATCGGCCGTTCGCGATGCAAACGAAGTACCGGTTCATCGAGGGCTACCAGGGCAACGACACGGTGCGCGGATGGCGCGAATTCGACAGCATCTACCACGCGGTCTATGCCTGCATGCGAGGCTCACAGGGGTATCCCAAGGGTCTGTCCTACGAGACGGTTCCCCAGGGACTGCTGCTGCGGCCGGCGATTCTCAGCGATGAATTGTTCGAGGGGGACAGCACCTACGGGCCGAAGGCGAACTTCAAGATCTCGCTGCGCGAACTACCCGACCAGGGACGGTTTCGCGTCACGGTCAAGGCCGCAAAATACGACGACGGCCTGCTGCTCGAAGAGAACACGGCAAGTCATCCCGCACCCTCGGCGGGGGCGATCGCGGTCGAGGACCTCGCGCAGCCACAAACTGCCGCCATCGAAGCGGCCGGAATCTACCAGGTCGACGTGTACTTGACGGCCGACGCCGGCGTGCCGAACGCCGAAAAGCGGCATGTGCTCACGCTCAAGCTGGGCGAGCGACGTTTTTCGGGGACCCTGCTACAGCCGGCGTTCTTGGCCGTGCGCTTGCCGGCCGGTCCGCTGACCGTCGCCGCTCAATACGGCGGCCAGTCCTCGCCGGCCCGCGTCGTCTTCACCCCCTTGGACTCGACGCACGAGCTTGCCAGGCGATTCGCGGCCTTCGATCGGCGCTCGCCGCGCGTCGGCGTTCACCTGGGCTTGCGGCGAGACTGCGGCAGCACGCTGGCGCAGCTCGGCGGACCGCAGCCCGTCGCTTCCTGCGACTTGCACGACTTCGTCTTTGAAGGCGCCATCGGCAACTTTCCCAGCCCGGACGTGGAAAAGGACAACGTCAATTATCTGGCCGGCATCCGCGAAATCGGCGTCCGTAGCGAATGTACCGACGGCCGCGACATGCCGCGGTTGCTCGTTCGCTCGGTCGAGTTCGAAGGGCCGCTCTACGACGCCTGGCCGCCGGCGACGCACCGCGGCATCTTCGTCGAGTCGGCGCAGCCATCGGGGCCCGCCGCGCACGCCCGCGACATCATCCGATCGTTTGCCACGCGGGCATTCCGCCGGCCCGTCTCCGAGCAAGAAGAAGTGTCGCTCTTTGCCGTGTGGAGCGATTCGTTCGCGCGGACCGCCGACTTCCGGCAAAGCACCAAGGACGCCTTGCTCGTGGTACTTTCGTCGCCGCAGTTCCTGTTCCTGATCGAAAACAGCGCAGGAGCCGAACCTGAGTCCATCGACGCCCATGAGCTGGCGTCGAAGCTGTCGTATTTCCTCTGGAACACGGCCCCCGACGAGCGGCTGCTGTCGCTGGCCGCGGCAGGCCGTTTGAGCGAATCGCTCGACGCCGAAACTCAGCGAATGATCCAGGACCCTCGCTTCGGCCAGTTTGTCCGCGAGTTCGCGTCGCAGTGGCTGAGTCTCGACAAGCTCGACGTCGTCGAGACCGATCGCAATCGCTACCCGAAGCTGACTCGCCATGTCAAGACTCAGTTGCGCAACGAGCCCGGCGAGTTTCTCGCGTACCTGATTCGGCACAACCTGCCGCTGCGGCACCTGGTTCAGTCGGACTTCATCGTGGCCAACGAGGTCGTGGCGAGCTACTACGAACTGGGCGACCGCACGGAAGACGGGTTCGAGTTCGTCGCGATCCAACACCAGAACGAAAACCTGGGCGGCCTGCTAACCCAGGCTGGAATTCTCGCGGGGCTGTCGGACGGTCGCGAATCGAACCCGGTGAAACGCGGCGCCTGGCTGGCTCGCAAGATCATCGCCGAGCCGCCGGACGACCCGCCGCCCAACGTGCCCGCCCTGCCGGCCGACGGCGAGCAACGGTCGCTCCGCGAGAAACTCGAGCGGCACCGCAATCAGCCGGGCTGCGCCAAGTGTCATTCCGGCATCGACCCGTGGGGACTGCCCTGGGAGCAATTCGACGCTGGCGGGCTCTTGAAGCGGGGCCAGGCCGTCGACGCCCGCTCGACGTTGCCCGATGGAACTGAGGTCGCCGGCGCGAACGCCTTGAAGGCGTACCTGGCCGGCGAGCGGCTCGACCAGGTGGCGTTCAGCTTTCTCAAGCACGTGGGCGTTTATGCCACCGGCCGCAGCCTGAGCTACCAGGAGCTTGAATCTCTCAAGGAGAAGGTGCTAGAATTCAAGTCCGCCGGCTACCCCGTGCAAGACCTCAT
>DATLQY010001062.1:0-4695 GCA_035534975.1 Pirellulales bacterium | reverse complement strand
CCGGCCAGGCTGATCGGCTCGTGCCGGCTGAGCACGCGCGAGTCCGTCGCGGCGCGCCTGGCGCGTATTTCGGCCGGCGCCAGGCAACGGAGCCACGACTCCCGTTGGGGGCCGTTCACCGCCAGCGAAACGTCTTTTTCTGTTTGCGCGGGCGCGTTTTCATCGATGATGGCCGAAATGCGGTAGGTGCCGCGTTGCCACAAGTCACGGACCGTCACGCCGTACGTACTGTCGCCCAGCGCTTCGACCGCCAGCTCATCGCTCCGGCCGTCTGGCCGGCGGAGAAGATAGTGGTCGAGCCTTGCCGCGCCCTCGACCGGCAACGAATAGCGATTGTGCGGCGTGAGGTTTCGCCTGGGCAGCCGGCGCGCGAGCATCGAACGCGCGATGCGGTCGTAGAGTGCCACGGCGTGCGTCTCCGACAAGGTGTTCCATTCCGGCCCAATGCCGCTGGTCACGAACAGTAATTGTCCCCGGCCGACGGCGCGCTCAATCAAAAACGGCCGGCCATCTCCATAGCAGGCCAGCGTTCGCGGGCGAAATCGCGGGGATAGATTCGCGGTCCAGAGCTCGAAGTCGGTATCGCGCTCGTCGACCACGACGGTGCGAAAGAAAAGCGCCGCGCGGTAGAGTTCGGCGAATTCCTCGGAGCTCATGGGGCCTAGCCTGAAGACGTCATGGTTCATCGTGGTGGTATCGAGCCAGAGGGGTCCCGGGTCGTCGGCGGCCGGTCCGCTCTCTTGTCCAATCAACTCGGCGCGAAGAGGCGCCGGGAGAATTCCGTCGCCGTTCAGCCAGGCCGCGGCGTTCCACGCCGCCGGGTCGAACCGCCCGCCGGCGGCAATCAGCATCTGGCCTCCCTCTTCGACGTAGTGCCGCAAGAGTGGCACCATCCCCTCCGGTCGTTCGACGCCGGCCACGACCACAAGCTCACTCGCCGCGAGCAATTCGGTCGTCAACTCGCCGATCGTAGCTCGCCGGACGAGGACCAATCCCTGGTAGCGGTCTCCCTCGGTCGAATTCGGCTCCAAGAGACGCTGCAATCGATACGTTTCGCCGTAACGATTCGCCGCCGGATTCTGCTCGTCGCCAAGGTCGTCGACGAGCAGGATGGGCGCCGCCGAAACGACGGGCACGACCAGTACCCGCTCATCGTCGGCCGGCAGACGATCGGGGGGCAATTTGACCGAGGCCGTCACGAAATTCGCCGCTCCCGGTTCCGCGGAATGGGTCATGCGGTGCGGGAAACTCAGCTCGCGGGCTTGGCCCGGTTCGAGGTCAATCACACGCTCAGCGATCAGGTTCCCTTCGACGCTGAGCGATACGGGCACTTTGGTCCTTGGCTGCTCTCCGTCGAAGTGGACCGTGACGAGGAAGTTGCCGGTCGTTTCGGCGTCGGCCAGACTACCCTGCCATTCGAACGCGGCGATCCAGGCGTTGTCGGGCGATTCGGCCGCGACCTGGACAATTTGGATCTCCTGGGGCCATGCACCTGTCGATTCGGCCGAGTCAGCCGGCCAGTTGATCGCCTGCTGATCGCCGACGAGTACGACGCGCTTCCGCGGCAGTTCCTTCGCCGCGTCCAAGGCCCTGGCCGCCAGTTCGACGGCCGTGGGCATGCTCGCCGATTGATCGACCACTTCAATCCTCTCCAGGAAGCGAAGCGCGTCGGCGAGGTCTCGGTACGGTTCCCATACGATTTCGTCGTCGCCGGCGCATAGCGGCAACACATGGACGCGGCTGCCCGGCGGCAGCTTGTCGAGGAACTCACGCGCACGCGTTTTGGCCGTATCCAAAAGCGTGCCGCCCAGTTGTTGGTAGCCCATGCTCAGGCTGTTATCGATTAACAGTACGGCATGCACCGGTCCTTCGATCTCGACCGGTCCGGCCGCGCGCGACCAGTAAGGCCGCGCCATCGCCAAGGCGAAAGACAACACGCAGGCGGTGCGCAACGTCAAGAGCGTGACATCGCGCACCTGCAAGGGACGCCGCCGTTGGCCGAGTGCCTCGCGCAGCAGATCCATCGCGGCCCACTCGACGACGCGCGCCCGGCGCCGGTTGAGCAAGTGGATCGCCATTGGTCCGGCGGCGGCCGCCAATCCGGCCAAAGCGAAGGCGGCGGCGAAGAAGCTGGGCATTTGTCAGTGGTCCGTTTCAACATCGCTTGAGTACAAGCAATACGCAGACGTGGCAATCACGTCCACGGCACGATCGGATGAATTGACCCAACTGCCGTAATATAGGTCGTCAAATTCGTCGTTGGTCATTCGCCCGGTGACCAATCGGCGCAAGGCCAATGACAGCGCCTGGCGTGCTTCGTGATCGACCATGTAGCGTGTCGGCTTTAACCTGGTGGCCACGTCACGGGTTTCTTTGGCCACGGCGCGAGGGTCTTTACCGCGATCCCGCGAGTGATGCATCGACCTCAACGTAGTCGCAAATCGACGTAGGCTGGGGAATGGTCTCACCATGAAGACGCATCCCCTCGATGTGGAATTCAACCGCTTCGCGCAGGAGTTGAAGGGTCTCTTCACGACTTTCGCCCGCCGCGACACAGCCAGGCAAGTCGGGGACATGGCCACTATACCCGGTCGCTGTTGGTTCGATCAGAATTGCGAATCGCATGGTCGTGCTCCCTAGTTCAATCCCGCCTGTCGTAGGATACTTCGCTGGGTCTTCGAATCCAAATCAAGGGACGGTTTGCCTGCTATGGTCACGGTGCCAGGCTTCGTAGGGTGATGATACTGTCGATGACTCCCTTTCTGTCGAACCATCACCCATCCGTCCTGCTCGACGAGCTTGATCGCGTCTCGGACCTTCATTGGCATTGTAGACGTCTCGCCGCTCCAAAGATGCAGCCAAGGGCATTATACCATCTCCCAGCGAGTATGCGACACGCCGATGCCCCCGCCACGAGGAGGCTTTCCCCCGGCCGTCCGCTTCGCCGGCGGAACCGGCCGGCGCGGGCCGATCTGATTGGGGAACTGACTCCGGGGCCTGATCATCGGCCGCGTCGAGCGGCGCTCCACATTTCTGGCAGAAGGCGAAGCCAGGCAGGTTTTTCTTTCCACAAGCGGCACAGCGCGGCATGGGAGCCAAAATCCTCGGGTGCATTGGGTGTTACCAACGGCGCCCGCCCCGCCGCCGCATATTGTCGGCGATAGCGCGGCGCCGGGCAAGATGGGGCCTCGTCACCCTCGGCGAATGAACTGGTAGATCGCTTCACTGGCCTTGGCCAATTCATCGAGCGAAAGCCATTCGTCCGCGGTGTGCGCCTGGTCGATCGAGCCGGGACCGAAAACGACGGCCGGTATTCCGGCCAGGGCGATCTTCGAGGCGTCCGTGCCGTACGGAACGCCCACTTTGTCACAGGCGCCGTACAACTCGCGGACCACGTTCACCAGGCGGTCGGCCAACGCGCCGTTTTGTTCGTCGCCCAACGGAACACCCTTCAGGTACGGCTCCTCGTGCTCGACTTCGAAGTCGATGCCGGGGTACGCACGCACGAATTCGACCACTTGCCGGTAACCGTCCATTGCCTGCTCGCCGGGCAAAAGCCGGCGGTCGATCTCGATCATGCACCGATCGGGCACGGTATTGACGCTCAATCCGCCGGAGATGGTGCCGACGCTCAACGTCGCCTCGCCGCAAAGCCGGTGGCGGGGGACCGCGCGGCCAACTTGCGCGGCGCAGGCTTCGAGCGCCGCGAGCACGCGGGCCATCTTGTACACGGCGTTGTCGCCCAAGTGGGGCTGCGAACTGTGGGCGGCGCGGCCGTGGGTGTGGCAGCGCCAGCGGACGGCCCCTTTGTGGGCGATCACCACTTGCAGGTTGGTCGGCTCGGCAATGATCGCCACGTCCGGTTTTCGGGGGGCGATCGAGCGGGATTCGGGCGGCCAGAGCCGCGCCAGGTCGGCGGCGCCGCTGTAGCCGTGCTCTTCATTCACGGTGCAGGCCATCAGTACCGTGGGCATTCCCCTGGGCCGTTCCTTGGCCAGTCGCGCCAAGGCCCCGAGCATCGCGGTCATGCCCCCCTTGATGTCGCACGAGCCACGACCATAGAGCCTGCCGTCTCGAACGACTGGGGTCCAAGGCTCGATCGTCATGCCATCGACGGGCACCGTGTCCTGGTGGGCCTCCAAGAGAACCAACGGCCCGCCGTCGGCTGCCGGCACCTCGCCGTCGAGCCGTGCCACGATGTTGTCGCGCTGTGGTTCGATCGTCTGCCGCTGCCAGGCAAGACCGAGCCGGTCGAATAGCCGCTGGAGGTACTCGGTCACGCGGTACTCGAAGAACTCGGGACCCTTGACCGGGCGCCCCATCGGGTTCACGCTGGGAATCGAGACCAGATCGCCGAGAGTTTGAACGAGGTCGAGAGGCATGAGAGGAAAGGATAAAGGATGAAGGATGAAGGATGAAGGTGAAGGATGAAACGCAATCGCAGCGCCCCGGTCATTCGTCATTTGACCGGTGCGATCGACGACTCGCAATCCTAAATTGCTCGGTTTGTGGCGTCCGCCGAAGACGGTTTCGGCAAGCCGGTGCGACGTCGTCTGGCGGCACACGCCAGCGCCACAGAGCGTTCCTTACAGTCGGGTCGTTGAAACAAAAAAACAGAGTACTCCCCGAAAGAGTTGTTGCATTGTAAGCTGGCACCCGACACAATGATGTGGTGGGGGGGTTTCCCCTCACAAT
>DATLQY010001061.1:0-3871 GCA_035534975.1 Pirellulales bacterium | reverse complement strand
CCGGGCTGGACCTGTGAGGTCGACGGGCGCAGCGCTCGTCTCGAGATTCCCCATGGCATTTTCCGAGGGGTCAGACTCCGTCCCGGACGTCACCTGGTAGAGATGAGATTTCAGCCGCGATCATTCGTCGAAGGCGCGGTGGTTAGCGTCGCTGGCCTTTCTATTCTCGTGGCGCTCTGGCTGTGGGGCGACGTCAATGTTCGGTTCCGCGGGACAGGCGGAGGGAAGGGAGGCCGATGTCCTATTTGAGCCGACCATCGACCCTCGCGGGAGGCGCTACCGTCGCGCCGATTGCGCGACAAAGAGGGCGCCACGTCATCATCCTGTCGTTGCTGGCGATTCTGGGCACTGCCGCGGGCTTTCGTATGGTGGGTACGGCCGACCGCAGCTTATGGTTCGATGAGGCGTTTTCGTGGAGACTGGCCAGTTTTCCTCCGGGCGAAATCGTCGCTCGTTCGGCCGCCGACAACAACCCTCCGCTGTATTACCTGGCGCTCAAGTTGTGGATGTCGCTCGTCGGAGAATCAACGGTCGCGATTCGGTTGCTTAGCGTCCTGGCCGGGCTGGTTTCTTGCCTAGGTGCGTACCTACTCGTCCGCGAGGCGTACGGGGGAGCGGGTGCCCTCGACGATTGGACACGTAAGTCTCACGCAGCGCGGGCGCGCTGGATTGGAGCGTGCGCCGCGGCGTTGATCGCCGCCAGCAGCTATCAGATTCGCTGGGGGTGGGAGGCGCGGATGTATACCCTCGGCGCCGCCTTGGCCGTTGGGTCAAGCTGGCTGCTGCTGCGCGCCCTTCGGAGCGAGGGGCCCTCGTATTGGAGATGGTCGCTCTATTCGATTGCCGCGCTGCTGTTTCTTTACACCCACACCTATGCGGTTTTTTCGGTGGCGGCCCAATGGCTATATGCGGCCGCGTGGCTTTGGGTGCGCGGCCCCCGTCGATCCACGAATTCGGCAGGCGCATCGCCGGTTTGGGGAGCGGCGTTGGGCGCAGGTCTGATCGCGGCGGCCTGGTCACCATGGCTCTTCGTGCTATTGGGCCAGGCTGCGCGAGTACGGCAGACCTTTTGGTCAGGAACACTTGACCGTTGGGACCTGCCTCATTTTTGTCATCAGATGCTCGTTTCCGAGGATGCGCCCTTGACGCACGTGGGCAGTCTGACGGCCGCTGTGGCATGTATCGTGGTTCTTGTCCAACTGCTGTGGCGTCCGCGGGAAGGCGACTGGCTGTTGTTTCTTATGGCGGGCTTACCTGTCGTCGGCGGACTGCTCGTGTCGTCCGCCGGCACCAACATACTCCACCCGCGGTACTTATTGTTCGCACACGTTTTTTTGCTCATAGCTCTGGCGAGATTGATAGGCCGTATTCCTGCGCTGTCCGAGCGGACCGCTGTGGCTGGTGTGCTGCTGACCAACATGTTGTTCGTTCACATGGCCTTCTGGCAACGTCTGGAGATCAGCAATCGCCCGGGTGTCCGCGCCGCGGCGCGGTACATCGAGCAGCGACGTGAAGAGAACGCTCCGATCGTCGTCGCGTCGCCTTTCTTCTTCTCGCCAGTGCTCTACCACTTGACTAACAGGACCGAATGCTATCTGCTCGACGACGGGAAGGGCTTTCCGCACTATCAGGGCACGGCGGCGCTTAAACCAGCTGACTTTTTCGCCGCGGGACGGCTGCCATCATTGCGATCGACCCAGATTTGGGTTGTCAACAACCGCAGCAGTGGCGTCTGGGGCGACCACGCCGTGGCGGTGCCGTCCGGATGGGCAAAGAGGGAGCATCGCACGTTCCTCGAGGCGTACGACGTGCAGGGTCAGGTTGAAGTGATCGAATACAAGGCGCGTTAGAATATGCTGTCGCACAGTATCTGGATGAGAGTGGCATGGGTGTTCCTTTCGAACTTCGTCGTGACCGCTTTGTCGAACGCCTCCGAGACCGTCCCGAGCGCGAGAATGCCGCCGAGCTTCCCACCCGCTCGGGAATCGTTCGCCATCGACGACCGTCTTGTCGGCGCCTACTTGTTCCATTGGTACACGGCAACGTCGGGACAGCAATCAGGCCCTTGGCCACCGGTGGACGGGCGCCGGCAGTGGACGGGCGAGCCATCGTCGTGGAAGCCAATGATCATGCAGCTCATGGCGGCAAACATCGACATCATATGGGTACACTTAATGAACGAGTATGAACCGCAGCGAGAGAACTTTTTCGCCGCGTTAAATTCAATGCGCGCTGAGGGATACGATGTGCCGAAGGTGGCGCCGTTCCTGGATCCAGAGCTGACCTGGCGCGACGAACCACGCATTGACCTGGCTGAGCACGCGAACAAAGACCGTTTTTGCGCGCCGTACATCCGTTTTTTCAGGCAGTATTTGAATGCCAACCGCGATACCCATGCCGAGCTCTACCTGGCACGAATCGATGGTCGCATTTTGCTGAGCACCTGGCATATGTATCTGCGGTTTCGGAATATGGACAATCTTTCACGCGATGACGTAGAGTCACGGCTTCGCGCCGCCTTGGCACGCGAGCACCCATCATTCGAAAAGGGATGCTATCTCGTCTCCCAAGTCGAACAGCAGTACGACAACCGGAGCACCGTGCTCGCCTGGGCTGACGAGCGAGTACATCAGTTCGACGATACGACACATTATGTCCAAAGCACGTTACATGCAGGCATTACCGCGACGCAAATCAAGCCTGGCTATTGGGACCAAAACCTCCGCACGCCCGGCGCGTTCTTGCCGCGCCACGGTGGCCGCCACTATCGTGATGCGTGGAGCGCGGTCGATCGGCGAGCGGTCCAGCGGGTGTACATCGAGAGCTTCAATGAGTACGACGAGGGCACGGGCATTTACGCGGCGAGTGTGGGTGCGCCGGACCGTCGAGGCGCGGGCGAGCGGCACTCTGATACTTGGTCAGCTAATGCTGACCCCTGGGAATACTTGAAGATCACCGCACAGGAGTCGCGCGAATTCAACGCTTCCCCCGACTACGACGCTAGCATCTTGGCGCACGGCCTGCCCGGTTGCTTGTCACCGGGGCAATGTGTGACGGCATCCGTCCTGGTAAGGAACGAAGGTGATGTGGCGTGGGACGCGGCGCAAGGCCTCGTTCTGTCGGACGAGGAAGGGGTGCTTGGCGTCGTTGCCGCGGGAATCCCGGTTGCCGTGGACCCGGCGAACGACAATTGGTTCACGTCGAGGTTTTTTCGAGGCTCGCCGGTTACGGTGCAAGTCACGCTAACGGCCCCTCGGATCCCTGGCATTTACAAGTCCAAATGGCGAATGCATGGTCAATACGCGGGGTGGTTTGGCAGCGCGCTGGATCATCGGATCGAGGTCAGCGAACCCAACGGGCGCGGTGGCCGTACCGCGAAACTCGGATGGTTGGCGGGAATCGCAGGCATCTTCGCCGTGGTCTTCTGCGTTTGGCGGTATTTTCACAAAGGCGGAGCGATCGTGTTTTTAGCTTTCGTGTCGGCCTTGAATTCCGCATCGGCACAGGTGACCAACGATCTGTTTGACGTCAACCGCGGAGCGAAAGTTGTCAGTGCCTCGGAAACTCTACCGGAATTCGGAGTAGAGGGAATTCTTGGCGGTCCGACGTCGGGCGAATCGAATTCGGGCGCGACGATTTTCGCGGACGATGGTCATAGCTTTGTTGAATTTCAAACGCCGGTGCCGGTCGAAATCGAAGGTGTCGAACTTTTCGTCCGGGCGGACGACAGCGAGCCCGCCGCGCCGCGCTCGGTCGACACTTTCACCCTGCGCGCGGACTGCGATGGCGATGGTTCCTACGAAACCGTACTAGTCGACCGGGCGCCGCCGCGCAACGATGGGACGCCCAACCGCTATTTATTCGCACCCGT